>CAZUFQ010000091.1:2535-5318 GCA_964618735.1 uncultured Enterobacteriaceae bacterium | reverse complement strand
TCACGCCGTTACCGCTCGATGTTTTGATAGTTGAACTCATCAAGCCGCAGGGGGACCCTGGAGGCGTCGAACTGGTGGGTGTGGGACACGTCGGTCCGGTTATGACGCCGCTACCAGAGTCAATGGCGCACGCCGGCGTTACCGCGGTAGAGCTGAAGTTGCCACTAGACTGGGCAAAAGCGAGGCCCGAGCCTAGAACCGCCATCGACACCGCTAAGCGTGAAGGACGCCTCGTCTTAGAAATGGACGCGCCGACGGAAGGCTATTGTGTTGGACCCGTGATTGTCACCGACGTCTCTCCTCAATCAGTCACCGCGCAAGAAGAGATCTTCGGCCCTGTACTCACCGTACTCAAAGCCCAGGATTTTGACGAGGCGCTGAGTATAGCGTTAGGAACGCGCTATGCGCTGACAGGAGGACTATTCTCCCGTAGCCCCGCCCACATCGAACACGCCCGCCAAGAATTCCGAGTGGGGAACCTGTATCTCAATCGCAAAATTACCGGCGCTCTCGTGAGTCGACAACCGTTCGGCGGCCTCGGGCTCTCTGGCATGGGCTCCAAAGCTGGCGGACCAGACTATTTGTTACAGTTCCTTGAAGCGCGAGTGGTGACAGAAAATACGCTCCGGCGAGGATTCGCGCCAAAGCAGCAACAGTCTAACAATCACGCTGTCTAACAGTCTCTCAATCTAACAGTCATTAATTCTGGCTGTTGGATAACGGTTCACCACGGACAGGGGCGCAACGCCGCCCACTGGTCACAACTTCAGGAGTTTCCCAGCAGTGAAGCTGCACTAGTGGGTCCCTTCTCCCTGGCGGGGAGAAGGTCAGGATGAGGGGAATGAGAAGGAGCGCGATTATTTGACGCCCCTCACCCTTGCCCTCTCCCTTGCGGGGCGAGGGAATTACCCGGGAGCAGATGAGGAAAAGTTATTCAATAGGGGCCGGTGGACGGAGCCGCGCCCCTACGACTGTTTCATTGAGAGACTAACAAACTAAGAGTCATGCCTCCACCACGGGATTTTCCAACATCCCAACCTTCGCCAATTCGATCCGTACGGTGTCACCCGGTTTAAGGAAGCGCGGCGGGTTGCGGAACAAGCCGACGCCTGCAGGCGTCCCGGTCGTGATCACGTCGCCGGGATCGAGCGGAAAGATATGCGAGAGATAATCGATGAGATAGTTGACATTGAAAATGAGTTGCTTGGTATTGGAGCGCTGCATCTCTTCGCCGTTCACAAGCGTGCGAATATCAAGAGTGTGCGGATCGGGAATTTCATCACGGGTTACCAGCACTGGTCCCATTGGAGCAAAGGTGTCAAACGACTTGCCCGCCGTTGGACTACTGCGCTGTTGATAATCACGTCCACTCACATCGTTACAGATCGTGTAGCCAGCTACATAATCCAGCGCCTCCCGGCTCGATACATCTTTCGCCCGTTTGCCGATCACCACCGCCATTTCACCTTCAAAATCTACCATGCTCGTGACTAACGGCATGCGAATAGCCTCGCCTGGACCAATGACTGCAGAAACCGCTTTAGTGAAAATCATCGGATATTTGGGCTGCTCGCGTCCACCCTCAGCAGCATGATCAGCATAGTTGAGGCCGATGCCAATAATCTTACCGGGACGCGGCGCCGGGGCCAACAAGCGCGCTTCTTTCAATGAGATGGCCGCCCCGCCTTTGGCGGCAGCTGTCCTCGCTTGTGCAATGCCGGCGTCACCTAACGCCAGGAGTGTAACCATATCTCCCGGCAGGGCGCCGCCAGAAGCAGAGGGAAGATCAATAATGCCGTTATTCGTCAATGCGCCCGTGCTGCGTTGACCGTTGCGTTCATAAGAAACAAGCCGCATAGAAAGTCTCCTTAATAATCAAGGTAACCGGCTTTCACCAGAAGATTTTTGTACCATACTTTTACGGACTCCTACATCGTACGCAGCTTATTGCGCTCGACCTTACCCATAGCGTTACGCGGAATTGCCTCGAGAAACCGATACTGTCGAGGACGTTTGTATGGAGCCAAGTCTTGTTCAGCTTTCGCCCGTAATCGTTGCTCCAATATTGTTGATTCTTCTCCCGCACGAGGCACGATGAAAGCCGCGATCCGCTCCCCCAAATCTGGATCAGACACGCCTACCACCGCACATTCAGCCACACCCGCATCCGCTTCCAACACCGTCTCTACTTCGCCAGGCGTTACATTGGTGCCGCCAACGATAATCAACTCTTTAATACGGCCCAGGATCGAGAGATAACCGTCCTCTGCAAACGCGCCCAAATCGCCTGTGCGAAACCAGTCCTCAGAAAAGGCTGGAGCAGTTGCTTCAGGATTGTTCCAGTAGCCGCTAAACACGTTGGGGCCGCGCACCCAAATTTCTCCGGTTTCTCCAGTAGCGAGTCGCCGTAGTGTTTGGGGATCAAAAATGCCAACTTCCACGCCTGGTAATGGTCGTCCCACGCTCCCAGGCTTTTGCAACCCATGGAGCGGATTCGAGGTGTTAATGGCGGTTTCTGTCAATCCGTAGCGTTCAATTAAAGTGAAACCAAAGCGTTCCTGAAATTGGCGAAAGGTCTCAGGCGAAAGCGGAGCGGACCCACACGTCAATAGACGAATGGAAGAGAGATCAAAGTTTCCTTCCACGTCCAACATACGGTGATACATCGTCGGCACGCCCATAAACATAGTGATGCGTTGCGACCCGAAGGCACGGAGAACACTAGCAGGATCGAACCGTTCCATGAGCACGGTCGCATTACCGACGTACAGCGTCCCATACAG
>CAZUFQ010000091.1:0-2435 GCA_964618735.1 uncultured Enterobacteriaceae bacterium | reverse complement strand
GATCGAACCGTTCCATGAGCACGGTCGCATTACCGACGTACAGCGTCCCATACAGGCCAAGCCCAAGCCCATGTAGATGATGCGGCGGCAGCGCGTGCAACAGACGATCGCTCTCAGTCATTTCCCAGGTTTCCACCAGCAATGATTGCAGATTGGCTTGCAGGTTACGGTGTGTTAACCCCGCGCCTTTCGGCATTCCCGTAGTGCCGCTGGTAAATAATAGCAAGGCGATAGCGTCATCGCCTTGCGTTACCGGCTCAGGTCCAGGTTTATGAGGAGCAAGCACCTCCGCTATCGCTGTGGTCTCATAAGGCAGGACCTCCTCCTTCTCGTTCCCCACAATCCACCACGGGCCACGCACAGTCGCAGTAATATGTGGAGCGCGCGCCACCGTTTCAGCATGCGTGATAGCTAATCGCACCTGAGCCTTTTCCAGCACCGCTTCAGTCTCACGAGCCGTCAGGGCGGGATTGAGCGGCACGATTCCCGCGCCAACGCCGAGCACCGCCAGATGAGCGGTGACGAGTCCAGCAGATTTGCCCAGAGACAAAGCGACTCGATCGCCAGCACCAACACCGGCGGCCTGCAACGCCGCCATCCATTGCGAGGCTTCGTCACGCAAAGCGCCGCGCGTTTGCCGCCAGGTCACTTCTCCATTGGGGTCGAGTCGCTCAAGCAGGGGCCGTTCAGGATGTTGTTGTAAATGTCGCCAAAAATGTTGTGCTAGACTCATAGTTAAACCTCGCTTCGCTCTTGTCAGAATGCCAACCAATACAGAACAATGCCTATTTCAGTGTTCCAGAAATCTACCGGAAGATGGCAGGTCTGGAAAGCAGAAGGCAATGTATCAGTCTACCTTGCTGATTTTGAAAAATGTGGTTTCGTCATTCCCATCTTACAGTACGCTCAATACAATATAAGCATATAAAAATTGTCTTACACCTCTATTGTCGCATAAATTTATTGACAAGGCGGCTTTGCTTGTGCAATACCAACCCATTGTTCTTCCTCTGTGAATTTTCAGCAACGTCGATGTCCACCAAGGAGAATGTATGGCGCGCGAAGAGCAGGCAAGACAGCATCTGTCATCATTGGAGGCGCGAGTTTCGTACGCTGAGCGCCTGAATGAGGTGACCAATCGCATTCACGCCGCACGAGAGTTCGATCAACTGTTCGTGGAATTACATGACGAGATCCTCAGCCTGTTCGATGCGGAACGGTTTGCGTTATATGCAATCGATTACGATAAGAAAGAGGTTTATTCCCGCTTCTCAGATCTCGACAAAATCCGCGAGGTCCGCGTCCCGCTGAACGACCAGAGCATCGTCGGCTTTGTTGCGCGAAACCGCCTGCGCGTGAATATCACCAATGCGTATGACAAAGCGGAATTAGAGGCGATTAGCCCTACCCTCAGGTTCGATAGCTCGTGGGACCAACGCAGCGGCAAGCGCACCCAACAAGTACTCGCCATGCCCGTCTGCGCCCCTAATCGTCTTCTGACCGGCGTGCTCCAGGTGATCAATAAAAAGGGGGCGAACCGTTTCACTCAAGAAGATGAAGAAAAAGTAGAAAAAATCGCTAATACCTTGGGGATCGCGCTTCAGACCCAGTATCAATTAGCGAGGCGAAAACCGTCGCGCTTTGATGGTCTCCTAAGTAGAAACCTGCTCACTCAAGGTGAATTAGATGCAGCGGTCGAAGCCGCCCGCGAGGCGCAGCAACCACTCGAAATCATCTTGATGGAAACGTATCAGGTTCGCCGCCATGACATCGGGCAATCACTGAGCTCCTTCTACAAGTGTCCCTTTTTTGCTCCCCGTGGGAAAGTCATGATCCCGCCAGCACTTCTCAAAAACATTAACCTTAGCTACCTCAAAGCTAACCTATGGATTCCGCTGCGGGCGACGGACCAGACTATCGAGGTGTTGATCGACGATCCACATGCGTTCCAGAAAGTGCGCGATATCAAGCGGCTCTTTCCTCTACAAGAAGTACATTTTCAGGTCGGTCTACGAGACGATATCGAACGCATCCTCAACACACTCGGAGCAGAGTACACGCCGGATGGACGGAAAGAAGCGGTGAGCACCCTACTCGGCTTGAGCAATGGCGAACGAGCTTCCCGGAAAGAGTCCGCAGCGGTAGAAGAACTTGACGAAAACAACAATACGATCGTACGGTTAGTGAATCAGATGATCCTTGAGGCGCACCAGATGGGCGCATCAGACATCCACATCGAGCCCTACGGTGAGAAGCACGAAACTCTCATCCGCTTTCGCATCGACGGACAGTGCCATGAGTACAAAAAAGTCGCTACCGCCTATCGTCGCCCCCTCGCTTCCCGTTTGAAAATTATGGCGCATCTCGACATTGCCGAGCGCCGCAAACCGCAGGATGGCAAAATCAAGATTGCCCTGCCGGACCGCGAGATCGAA
>CAZUFQ010000090.1:0-13087 GCA_964618735.1 uncultured Enterobacteriaceae bacterium | reverse complement strand
CCCCACTATCACAAACTGTATCATGGCCGTCAAAATTTTCTACAATCCCATTATTGAGAATGTCCGTGGTCGGCAGCACTGCCCCAACACAGAGCCCTAGATCTCCGATCGCTGTGCAAGCTCGGATGCCCGCCTTGCAAAGTCCGACTCCGAGCGTTTTTGGCGGGCCGTTATAACAATTCCCTGTGGCGCCTGGTTCACAGACTCCTGGCTTCTCCAATGCCCCCATGTCAAACGCGGCCGTCCCGCGCGCATGCCCATCGCGCGGACGCGCGGCTTCCCTCAGTAAATCGGCCTCAAAGAGGGGATTCAGGCTGACCCCGAACTTTAAAGTACGGAGATCCACGCCATGATCGATCGCGGGGGAGTTTGCCGCCAGCGTGAAATCATCAACGGGCGTGTTGGGTTGCCCATCGGGACCAGCGAGCGCTGTAAAGACAAGGGCCAGATTATCGCACCCAGGGCTACGACTGACTCCACTCCCTTCCTGCCCAGTCGGTGTCAGATTCCCCAGGTCCGTGCTATCGAGCAGCGCGCCGTTCAATTCCCCGCTTCTGTTACCGCAGATGAGATTGCCCAATAATACCGCCAGCTGCGGATAGGCGTCGGCGTCTCCCGGCGTGCGGATGACGCCGACGCCGGTAGGGAGTGTGGCTGGTGGCCGTGGGAAGGCAGGCGCTCGCTTTATGTTTCCGCCCGCGCTGAAGGTCTGCGGCAGACCAGCGCCATTGTGGGTGATCACGTTGTTGACCAGCTAGACCTGTTGGGGGGAATCGAAGCTGACCCCGTTCTGGCTATTGCCATGAATGGTGTTGCTGATGACGTAATGCGGCCCGCTGTGTCCAGGAGCAAAGGTGACGCCATTCCCCGCGTTGCCGTAAATAGCATTGTTCACGATGAGCATATCCCGGTTCTCGGCCTCCACAACGATGCCGCCGGGGCACGAGCCGTTACCCAGAATGCGGTTGCGTTCCAGATGAATACCCGTGTTTCGTCCAACCCCGCCCGCGAGACGAATCGCTTCTGCGCCAGCGTTGCGAAGGGTCAACCCACGCAACGTCACAAAGCGTGATGAGGAGACCTAGAAGATAGTTCCTGCGGTACAGGTGGCGTTCGCCGTGCCGATGATGACACTACCGCTGGGCGCGGTGGAATCAGCTTCGATAAAAATGCGACCTGCCTCGGTGGCAGTAGCCGCCTGGTTTTTGTTCTGGACGACCATCGCTTCGTTATACTGACCGGCTTGGATACGGACGATGTTCCCGGGATGGGCAACCGTTACTGCAGCCTGGATGGTGGGATAACAGGGAGTCTGGCCGTTACAGGTCGGGCTGGTGTTGCTGACGTAGCGCACTACGATTGCTTGAGGAAATGACGGGAAGACAAACCAAAGACCAAAGAGAAGCAAGGGAAAGAGGAGATAAGCACTCTTACGCATGGCGGAGCCTTTCGTCCACTCACGATTTCAGGTGAGTCCATCCGATTGTGGAGCTAGGAACCAACGGGCTATACCAGACTAGTGAATCGAAGACAAGAGGAATGCAGTAAGGTCTTTATTAAAGAGACAGAATCACAGGCCCGGCCTTGAAAGGCCGGGCCACCCTCACTTGCTGTTCTGCGGCATTTCTTCATCGCTGCGCGATGGTCTGAGGGTAGCCGTGGGTTTTTAACCCACGGCGGGGGTTTTTGCAGCTACCGCCGTTTCCTCAACTTTGGGCAGATACACTTCAAAAGTAGAGCCCGCCCCTGGCGTGCTATGGACGAGAATGGCGCCGCCATGATCCTTGACAATCTCATGGACAATCGACAAGCCGAGGCCGAACCCCTTGCCCACTGGCTTGGTGGTAAAGAACGGATCGAAAATCGACGAGAGCAGCTCAGGAGAGATGCCGCTGCCAGTATCGCGCACAACGAGTTTTAGATGAGGTCCCGGCGTGAGTGGGGGGTGGAAAGCAGCAAACGCCTCTTCTATCTCTGCGTCCTCTACTGCAAGTTCCAATACGCCCTCTCGCCCGTCCTCCATAGCATGCCAGGCGTTGACGCAGAGATTCATCACAATCTGATGTAGTTGCGTCGGATCGCCTAACACTACACCGAGAGCGGAATCAGGAAAAAAACGCAGATCAATCGTAGACGGAAGGCTCGCTTGTAATAAGTGACAACAGTCTTCCACAACCGCATGCAGCGTCACGAGGCTCCGCGCCTGTGAGCTAGGCCGACTGAACACCAGCAACTGTTGCACGAGGTCCTTTGCACGATGACTAGCTTTCAGCACTTCTTCCAGGTTTCTCTGTGCGACAGTTCCAGGAACAACCGCCTTTTTCAGCAACTCGCTGAACCCAATAATCGGAGTCAACAAATTATTAAAATCATGCGCGATCCCCCCAGCGAGCGTGCCCAGGGACTGCAGCTTTTGCGCTTGGGCTAATTGCACTTGAAGAGCGTGTTTTTCTTCTTCCATTTGTCGGCGTTCGGTAATATCTCGTCCGGTATACACGATCCCCCGTATAGTAGGATGATCGAGTTGATTATTAAGCGTTCCTTCCATAGCGCGCCAAGAGCCATCCACATGGCGCGCTCGAAAATTCGGCAACGGCGCGACGCCTGGCTGCTCGAGACTCTTCAGAAAAACTTCCCATAGCATCTGTTGATCCTCTGGATGGATGAATTCCAGCGCACTCTTCCCAATCAACTCGTCTACATGATATCCATGCACGCCTCTTCCCGTAGCGGTTGGGCTCCGATAACAGATAGCGCAATTAGTATCCAAAATCATTACGATATCTGCCGAGTTTTCGATGAGCGCTCTAAACCGCTCTTCGTTTTTCTTGACTGTTTCCTCCGCCTCTTTACGTTCTGTAATGTCGCGAGAATTGACGATCACACCACCGATAACCGGGTCAGCAATCAGATTCTTGCCAATACTCTCAAGCGTTCGCCAGGAACCATCGTTGTGGCGAAAGCGCAACTCAACCGAATCTATGGCTCCTTGATGCTGGACACCAGCAGAAAAAGTTTCCCAGACCAAAGGCAGATCGTCCGGATGAACGAGTGAGAAGGCGTTCTTTCCTACCAGTTCTCCAGGTGCATATCCCAGCAGTCGCTCGTGAGAGGGGCTCGCGTAGAGCACGACGCCGTCCGCTTGCAGAAGAGCAATCAAGTCAGACCCATCTTCAATGAGCGTTCGAAATCGTTCTTCGCTCTGACGCCGAAATTCCTCTGCGCGGCGACGTTCAGCGATCTCGGCCATGAGCTGCTGATTAACGGCTTGCAATTGCATCGTACGTTCCTGTACCCGTTCTTCCAATTCTTCGTGGGCCAGATGCAATTCAGCGGTCTGGGTGGTCAAACGATTAAGGAGTCCAAGTTGAGAAAATCGCAGCCCTAATGTTTCCACAGTCACAGTATGGAAACGACGCACCGCAAACAGAAGTGTACAGAGAAAAACGAGGGTCATGCTGCCCATTGCAGTCCCTAAATCTTCGCCATGACGGAAGAAGTGGATCGACAGGGGAAGCAAGATTGGTAAAAAATAAGACACTACCGCAAGAGGCACGGAGGAAAGGATCGTGACAGCTCCGGCGCTCATGCCAGCAAGCACGAAAGTGACAAACACTTGGTGAGAAGGATCAGTAGGAAATAAGAATATGCTCACAGATCCCCAAGCGATTCCCATGACTGCCGCGCCAAGGACATACAGCGTGCGCCAAAATCCCTCCTCGGTTTCCGTGGGAGCCAAGCGTTGGTGTTGAATCACGAGAGCGATCCGGGCTCCAGTGATGAGAATCATGATCACGAACCACAACAGCAACGTTGGTGACGGCGACACAGACCAGAGCGCCGCGGTGAAGATCGCAATATTCACCAATGTGGCGAGGAATCCCATCGGCGCCTGCGAGTAGAGGAGTCGCGTTAACTCCGCCTGAATAAAGACAGCGCTGTCCGTAGTGCTCGGCCCGTGCCGAAATGCCCTGAGTGCAGGCGAAGAGGAAATAACATCATTGGCAACTTCCATAAGGTATCAACTATATATACAGAAAAGATGCTTTCCACCAGAGACAAGTTACTCGCCGCTTTTCCTTATCGCTTTTTGCGCCCGTATATTCTTTTGTTTCGCATGTACGAGAGAAGCTCTACCCGAAAACAAGTCAGCTGCACCTCAAACAGAGGCGGGTTTTTCCTCACAAACCGTATCTTCTATGGTGGCGTGATCTAATTAGAAATTCAGAGGCATAATTCCTTATGGAATCACAACACCACAACGGACAAGGACAGAGAAGAACTCGGCAGAAACGCTATGTGTACGCTTTTGGCGGCGGCAAAGCTGACGGTGAAGCCAGCCTCAATGGGCTGCTAGGCGGCAAAGGCGCCAACCTCGCGGAAATGGCCAGCCTCGGTCTCCCAGTACCGCCAGGGATGACAATTACGACCGAAGTGTGCAGTCACTACTACGCTCACGAACACCACTACCCAGAGGAACTCACGCAGCAAGTACAAATGGGTCTAAAGAAAATCGAAAAAATTATGGGTCGTCGCTTTGGCGATCCGAACAAACCTCTCTTACTCTCCGTGCGCTCAGGCGCGCGGGTGTCTATGCCTGGTATGATGGACACCGTACTCAACCTTGGTCTCAACGACAACACCGTGCAAGGACTCATCCGACAATCTGGCAACCCTCGTTTTGCTTATGACTGTTACCGACGCTTCGTGCAGATGTATGGGGACGTGGTCCTGGGCCTAAAGCCGGAATCAAAAACCGAGCGGGATCCCTTCGAGATTCTCATCGAAGAGAAAAAAGCGGCCCGTGGAATTGAACTCGACACGCATTTTACGGTTGAGGATCTGCAAGAACTTGTTGTCGCATTCAAAAAGATTATTCACGAACGGCTGCACCTCACGTTTCCACAAGACCCCCAAGAGCAACTCTGGGGCGCGATCGGCGCAGTATTCGGCTCGTGGAAGAACCCGCGCGCGATCACGTACCGGAAGATCGAAAACATTCCCGAAGAATGGGGCACTGCCGTCACTGTCCAAGCGATGGTGTTTGGCAACTTGGGCGACGACTGTGCGACAGGAGTCGCGTTCACACGAGATCTCTCGACTGGAGAGAACGTCTTAAACGGCGACTTCTTGGTGAACGCGCAAGGTGAAGACGTGGTCGCAGGGATTCGCACCCCGCAACAGATCACCCTAGCCGCTTCGCGGGAGCGCGCGGCGCGCGAAGGAAAATCGGAGGAAGAACGGGGCGCGCTCTACCCTGCCATGGAAGAACGTCTTCCCGACAGCTTCACTATGCTTCGAGAGATTACCCAAAAATTAGAAGCGCACTACAAAGACGCGCAAGATATCGAGTTCACCATCCAAAACGGCACGCTGTGGATGCTGCAGACCCGTGCAGGGAAACGCACGGCGGCGTCGGCAATGAAGATTGCAGTGAACATGGTGCATGAGGGTCTGATCGACGAGCGCACGGCGGTGCTGCGGGTAGCGCCGGCGCAACTCGACCAGCTCCTCCACCCAACCCTTGATCCTGATGCGCAGAAAGAACGCTTGACTCGTGGACTACCAGCGTCGCCAGGAGCAGTCAGTGGCGCGGTGGTCTTTTCTGCAGAAGATGCCGAAGAAGAAGCCAAGGCTGGACGTAAGGTGATCCTCGTTCGCGTTGAAACTTCTCCAGAAGACATTCACGGGATGCATGCCGCACAAGGCATTCTCACTGCGCGCGGCGGGGCCAGCTCACACGCCGCCTTGGTGAGCCGTGGTATGGGCAAATGCGCCATCGTCGGTTGTGAAACCTTAGAAATTGACTATGAGCGTCAGCAATTCAGTGTACGTGGGACCGGCGTCGTTGTCCGCGCAGGCGAATGGATTACGCTTGACGGCGCTACGGGTGAAGTGTTTCGCGGCCAAGTGCCGACGCGCGAGCCTAATCCGAATACTCCGGAGTTTTCTGCGTTCATGCAGTGGGCAGATCAATTCCGCCGGCTCAAGGTGCGCTCCAATGCAGATACTCCTCACGACGCCACAATCGCGCGCAAGTTTGGAGCTGAAGGGATCGGACTCTGTCGGACTGAGCATATGTTCTTTGAAGGCGATCGCATCGACGCCGTCCGAGAGATGATTCTCGCGGACGATACGTCCGGCCGCGTGCGCGCTTTGGAAAAGATCGTACCTATGCAAAAGAGCGATTTCGTCGGCATCCTCCGCGCTATGGCTGGGCTGCCGGTGACAATTCGTCTTCTCGATCCGCCCTTGCACGAATTTTTGCCAAATACCGAAGAGGAGATCGCCGACTTGTCCGCCAAACTGGGCGTGCCTGCGGAGCGTTTACGCACCAAGCGCAACGCCTTACACGAGCTCAATCCTATGCTTGGGCATCGTGGCTGCCGTCTTGGCGTCACCTTCCCCGAAATCTATGAAGCGCAAGCTCGCGCAATCATGGAAGCTGCGTGCGAACTCACGCGTGAAGGGGTGCAGGTGATTCCAGAAATCATGATTCCACTTATCGGCTACAAACGTGAGTTAGACATGCTGCGTGAGCGTATCGATCACGTGTGTCGAGAAATCATTGCGGCCAAAGGAACGGCAGTAGCCTATACGGTGGGCACCATGATCGAAGTGCCCCGCGCCGCGTTGGTGGCGGACACCATTGCAACCACTGCAGAATTCTTCTCGTTTGGCACCAATGATCTCACGCAAATGACTTTGGGCATCAGCCGAGATGACGCCGGGAAATTTCTGACTGAATACGTGAATCAAGGGATTTATCCTCAAGATCCGTTTGTCTCCCTCGATCAGAGCGGAGTTGGCTTGTTAGTTGATATGGCTGTCAAGAAAGGCCGCGCCACCCGATCTGACCTCAAAATCGGCATTTGCGGAGAACACGGCGGCGATCCGGCGTCAGTGGAGTTCTGTCATAAAACGGGGCTCGATTATGTTTCGTGCTCACCGTATCGCGTACCCATTGCTCGCCTCGCGGCGGCGCATGCGGCATTACGTCAGCAACCAGCGGTAAAAATCCGCCGCGCCCCACAGCGGGCAAAGACTGAACCGGCGACGGCGGCTGCGCTCGGATAATCACTCAAGAACAATGTTACGCCACGGGCGGCTCGTCCGCCCGTGCGAACGATTATGTCGACACCGGTTCCTATTAGCGGCCAGACTCGCATCGTTGGCATCTTTGGCGACCCTATCGCTCACACCCGTTCGCCAGCCATGCAGAACGCCGCCTTTCGCGCGTGCAACCTTCCGTATGTATACGTGCCGCTACTTGTCCATCCGCCAGATCTGGCCAGGGCAGTCCAGGCTATTCGCGCCTACAACCTTGCGGGGGTCAATGTCACCGTTCCCCATAAGGAACGTATTGTCCGCCATCTTGACGCGCTAAGCAAAGAGGCTGAGCTATGTGGGGCCGTCAATACGGTGGTTAATAAAGACGGAAGTCTGTTTGGGGATAATACCGATGGGCGAGGATTTCTCGCTTCCTTGCAACACCGCGGGTTTTTACCGCACCAAGGCGATATTATTTTAATCGGCGCCGGTGGTTCAACCCGAGCTGTTTTAGTTTCTTTGATTCGCGGAGGGAGTCAACGGATTACTATTGTCAACCGCACCTTAGCAAAAGCCCAAGCGTTGGTGCGCACCTACCGGACACTGGGGCAGACGAAGCTAGAAGCCGCAGCGCTCGACCGACTGCAAGACCCAGCTTTCCTTAAGAAGGCCGCGCTCGTGGTCAACTGCACCTCAGTCGGTTTACATGGAGAACCGTTTCCACCCGTCGCATTTGCGTCAACTTCGTCTCGTTGTTTGTTCTACGACCTTCTTTACCGCCCAGATCTTACCTCATTTCTGCGCCAAGCCCATAGTCTACGCCGGCCCACTGTGGATGGACGTCAGATGCTCCTCCATCAAGGAGCATTGGCCTTTTCTCTGTGGACGGGTCAACCGGCGCCATTGCCGGTCATGTCGCGCGCCCTCGCCCGAGCGTTGCGTCCGACGTGACCCCTTCCTTTCCTCACTTTTCCATGCATTTAACTTCTGACCTGATCTGCCGATAGGCTCCACAGTAAAGATAGAACTCTAAAATAGAATTATTTTCTTCTTACATCTTGCAAGTATGGAATTTTTTATTGTAAGACATTAAAGCTGAGACGGGATAGCTATGAATACGCGTCTGGGAGATCTGCTCGTGCGGAAGGGCTACATCACCCCTGACCAATTACGAAAAGCTGCGGAAGACCAAAAGCAAAATGGCGGCCCTCTGATCCGGCACCTCATCAGACTCGGGTGTGTTACTGAAGATGCGCTGTCAGCGTATCTCCAAAAAGAGTACCGACTCCCTATGGCAAATCCGGCAACAGTTGACATTGCTGAGGAGACGATTCAACTGATTCCCCACGCCCTCGTTTCTAAATATCACCTCATCCCGTTGAGTCTTCAAGGTTCTAGTCTTACGCTGGCGATGGCAGATCCCTCGAACTTTGTTGCTGTCGACGAAGTTAAATTCTTGACCGGCTACGATGTCAAAGTCACCGTCGCCACCGTCTCCTCCATCCAGCAAGCGATAGAGCAATACTACGATCGCTCGATGAAGTACGACGCCGTGCTGGGCGACCTGCGCAATCAGGAAGTCTCTCTCGTCAAAGAAGAAGACGACGTTGACCTACAAGCGCTTGAGCAAGCCACCGAGGAAGCGCCGGTTGTGCGCCTGGTCAACGCCATTTTCACTGACGCTATCCGCAAACGCGCCAGTGACATTCACATTGAACCTTACGAACATATTTTCCGTGTCCGGTTCCGCATTGACGGGATTCTCCAGGAGATTTTACAGCCCCCGCTCACGTTGAAAAACGCTGTCTCGTCGCGCATCAAGGTCATGGCGTCGTTGGATATTGCCGAACGTCGCCTTCCTCAGGATGGACGTATTAAGCTCAAATTGGGAAAAGGAGAAGCGATAGACGTTCGGGTTTCCGTTCTGCCTACGCTGTTTGGGGAAAAAATCGTCATGCGTTTGCTCGATAAGTCGAACCTGCAAACAGACATGACAAAGTTGGGCTTTGAAGATACTGCGCTTCGAGATTTCATGGAGGCGATTTATAAGCCGCATGGCATGGTGTTGGTCACTGGGCCTACAGGCTCCGGCAAGACCACCACTTTATATTCGGCTCTCGCTGAACTCAACAAAATTACCACGAATATCTCCACCGCAGAGGACCCGGTTGAGTTTAACTTACTCGGCATCAACCAAGTGCATGTCAATGAAGATATCGGCCTCTCCTTCGCGGCAGCGCTACGATCCTTCCTCCGACAAGATCCCGACGTCATTATGGTCGGCGAGATTCGCGACCTCGAAACCGCCGAAATAGGCGTCAAAGCCGCCCTCACAGGCCATTTAGTTTTGTCAACTTTGCATACAAATGACGCCCCGTCGACAATCAACCGCTTGCTCAATATGGGAGTCGCTTCGTTTCTGGTCGCTTCTTCGATCAACCTGATTTTAGCGCAACGTCTCGCTCGTCGCGTCTGTCCAAACTGTAAAGAAGATACCCACATCGAGCCGAAAACCTTACTCGATCTTGGCGTTGCCGAAGAAGACCTGCGCAAATTCGCACCGAAAAAAGGCGCAGGGTGTGGGAACTGTAACATGACTGGGTACCGAGTTCGCATTGCCCTGTATGAAGTCATGCCGATCTACGATGAAATTCGCGATTTGATTCTCGCTGGAGAAAATACTCTCGCCATTAAACGCGCAGCGATGCGCAAGGGCGTAAAAACCTTGCGCCAAAGCGGAATGACGAAAGTAGCCGAGGGCGTTACCACGATTGAGGAAGTACTGCGAGTGACAATGGCGGATTAATGTGGGGAACGTCACCAGGAGCCATAAACAAAAATCTTAAACAAAAATCTTAAAGGTGTGAGTTTTCGTCACCGATACAACTAGGAAACTTAGCAGAACGCTTGTTGAGGTCACTATGGCAATGTTTCGTTGGCAGGGCATAGGCCCCAGGGGAGAAACCCTACAAGGGGAAATGGAAGCGCCTTCTGCTGAAGCAGTCGTGGCGCGGCTCCGCACGCAGCGTATCCGTCCGCGTATAGATCGCATTCAGGAAAAAGGCAAAGGGTTCAATAAAGATATTAAGCTCCCGCAATTTGGGACCGGCGTCAAACCAAAAGATATCGTTATTTTTACTCGCCAACTCGCCACGATGATCGATTCCGGATTACCTATCGTGCAGGCGCTCGACATTTTGGGACAACAAACCCAAAACCAAAACTTCGCGAAAATTATTAAGAAGATCAAACAAGACGTTGAAGGCGGCGAGACCTTTTCCGCTGCACTCAGCAAATATCCCAAGGTTTTTGACAATCTCTACACCAACATGGTGTCAGCTGGAGAAATTGGCGGCATTTTGGACACCATCCTCAGCCGTCTCTGCGCTTATATGGAGAAGGCAGTCAAACTCAAAGGGAAGATCAAAGGCGCCATGATCTACCCGATCAGCATCGTGACGGTTGCGGTCGGCGTGACCGCAGTCCTTTTGATTTTTGTGATTCCCGTCTTTGCCGACATGTTTTCCAGTTTTGGCAAAGCCTTACCGCTGCCAACCCAGATTGCGATTAATCTGAGTTACGCCACCATCGCGTATGCAAAATACCTCCTCGCCGCCATCGGGGGCATGGTGTTCGGCGTCCGCTCTTTTTATCGCACGGAGAAAGGACGGCTTTCGATTGATGGACTGCTGCTCAAACTGCCAATCTTCGGCGACCTTATTCGGAAGGCAGGAGTGGCGCGGTTCACCCGCACCCTCAGCACCCTGCTTTCTTCGGGCGTCCCAGTCCTTGACGCCTTATACATCACCGGAAAAACGGCAGGCAATAAGGTTATCGAACAAGCGATCATGGCGTCCCGCCAAACTATTAGCCAAGGGAAAACCCTCGTCGAACCACTCACGGAAAGCGGCGTTTTTCCCTCCATGGTCTGTCAAATGATCAGCGTTGGGGAAACCACCGGCGCCCTCGACACCATGCTCAGCAAAATTGCCGATTTCTACGACGACGAAGTGGACAGCGCGGTAACGAATCTGACGTCCCTGATGGAGCCATTTGTCATCGTCTTTTTGGGCGTTGTAATTGGCGGTCTCGTCATCGCCATGTATTTGCCGATTTTCAAACTCGGAGCAATTGCCGGCGGCTAGGAGTCAAGGATGCCAGAAAACGAGCTGCCGCGACGCCTGCAGTGGTTCCTCCTGCTCCGCGTGGGCATGACCACATTCTTATTGCTTGCCGCCACCGTGCTGTATTACAGCGGCGACGGAAACAATATCGCGGTCAGCAAACCGCTTTTTTTCGCAATCATCATTACCAACGTCATCTCGGTCACGTCTGGTCTTCTCCTCACGCGCGTGCAGGGGTTGGCGTTCTTTGCTTACATCCAGCTGGGCTTTGACACCCTCTTCACCACTGGGGTCATCCTTCTCACTGGCGGACTCTATAGTCCGTTTGTCTTCCTGTATCATCTTGCGATTCTCAACGCTGCCATCCTCCTCCGCCGCCGCGGCGCACTCTCCGCCGCAACGTTTGCCGCGCTCTGTTACGGCGGCACCGTTGACCTGCTCTATTATGGCGTCTTTCCCCCTTCGGGATTTAGCCCTGTTTTATTTTTTGTTGACTTCACTCCGCCGGGATTCAACTTCACGGTTCAACTGATGGTGACGTTATCCTCCTTTTACGCCATCGCGGTTCTCGGCAGTCACTTGACCCAACGGGTCTCCAGTATCGAACAGTTACTGATGGAGCGAGGAATTACGAGCCAACGGCTTTCCTCCTTGTACCAAGGAGCCATGCAAAGTCTGGAAAACGGTATTGTGCTCGCCAACAATGCTGGCCAGATAGAGTACGCGAACGATATCTCGGGGAAACTGATCGGCGCTGCGCCTCATCGGCTAACAGGGAAAGAGGTCACTGAAATTTTTCCCCTCTCTGCTTCTCAGCTGACAATCATCGAACCCGTAGAATTCTCGCTACGTAAGGCGGAGGGAGAAGAGTGCGTGCTCCGTATATTGCGCTCCTCACTGCACAATGACAGTGGAGAGCGAGTCGGCGCGTTGTATAGTGTGCAAGACGTCACCCAAGTGCGCAAACAGGAACGCGGGCTCCAAGAAGCACAGGAACTCGCACGTCATATCGAGCACCAGGGCAGTGAGGAACTCACATTCCCTGGCGGCATTGTTGGTCGTAGCGAACGCATGGCGGCCGTCTCTCAGCTCATCATAAAAGTGGCGGACAGCACGACAACTGTGCTCATCACCGGAGAAAGCGGGACGGGTAAGGAACTGGTTGCTCGGGCAATCCATGAAAAGAGCCCACGCGCTCATCAACCATTTGTCACGGTCAACTGCGGGGCCATACCAGAACCGCTCATCGAAAGTGAATTATTCGGCCATGTAAAAGGCGCTTTTACCGGCGCAACGAAGGATCGTGTGGGGCTCTTCCACCAGGCGAACGGAGGCACGTTATTTCTCGACGAGATAGGAGAACTCCCTCTGCTTCTCCAGGTCAAGCTCTTGCGCGCCTTACAAGAACACGAAATCACCCCGATTGGCGCTAATCACAGTATCCATATCGACGTTCGCGTCCTGGCGGCCACCAATAAGAATCTTGCTGAAGAAGTAGCCACAGGAAGATTCCGCGAAGATTTATTCTATCGACTACATGTCATTTCTATCGTTCTTCCTCCACTGCGAGAACGACAAGAAGACCTGCCCTTATTAATGCAGCATTTTCTCGGGCGTTTCACGGTGAGCAGCGGCAAAGCCATACAGCGCATCTCACCAGAAGCGATGCGAGTCCTGCTCGATCACTCATATCCTGGCAACATTCGAGAATTACAAAGGGCTCCGGAGGGTTTACCCGCCGCGCTCGCCGACGAGCATGGCGCCGATCTCGGCCTCGGCGACCTTTTTGCCGTCGACGTGCGCCTCTGCCCAGTATTTCCAAACCGGCGGCCGCTTGTTGGCGAGCTTCACATGGAAATGCACGGTATCGCCCGGCACTACGGGTTTACGGAACCGCGCCTTGTCGATGGACA
>CAZUFQ010000089.1:0-13103 GCA_964618735.1 uncultured Enterobacteriaceae bacterium | reverse complement strand
TAAATTGAATATCGCGACGTAGATCAAACTTATCTGCAACGTAATTAAGATAGCGCAAGGTTTCTGGTTGAGCGGCGAAATGTTCGCTCCAGTCCCATTCCTGCAGCAGCTCCTCCGAGAACGAATACCCATAGCTGTAACTTTCGGAATCGAAACGGCAGCCGGGGTAGCGATTCCAATACCAGGTGCCGCCCACGCCGCTGCCAGCCTCGTAGACCCGCACGGCGAGCCCAAGCTGACGCAAGCGATACAACTGATACAGCCCGGCAATTCCGGCGCCGATGATAATGGCGTCAAATTGGTCAATCGGCTTTACATCAACTACCGGCGTCTGCTGCAGAGTATTGGTCATAGTGTTCCTCCCGATTGTTTTTACACTTTATCGCTTTTAAAGGTCAGAGAACTCTAGAAAAACAGGTGTGCCTTTTGGCGACAATCGTGCGCCGTTGTGTTTCCGAAGGCGACACAGAGGTAGACTCCTCTTTGCGCTGTTTCTGTATTTCATCCCTTGTTCCCAAGCTTGTTTAAGTCACTGTCCTTGCTTTCTTTTGATCTCATAATTGAGCCAGTGTTCCACTGCGTCCATCGCTCGGTATAGAAGAGCAAAACACACGCCAAAGGAAAAAGCGGCTTCTCCGCACTTCCTCATCCTTGCATCTGTCATTTGTAAAAATTGAATATGGATGCGGGTGGCCTGGAAGCGAGGGAAAACGGTCATCGTGAATTTAGGGGTTCTTCATCAAGCAATCACATAGCCCCCGTTGGGACTCATTACTTGTCCGACTACAAAATTGGATTCTTCCGAGGCGAGATACACAGCCAGATTCGCAACATCCTGCGGCGAACCGAAGCGACCCGCCGGAGTTGTTAATTCTATGGCGCGGCGTACGGCGTCGCTGACTGCTGCTGTCATCGGCGTGTCGATGTACCCGGGCGCGATCGCATTGACATTCACGCCGCGTACGATCACTTCGCGTGCGACAGATCGCGTCAAACCCATAATACCCGCCTTGGCGGCGCTATAGTGCGGCGCTCCAGCGCATCCGGTCATGCCGCAAATAGAGGCAATGTTGACAATCTTTCCTGCGCCTTGCTTCTCCATAAGCTTCAGGGCTTCGCGGGTGCAGTAGAAGGTCCCGTTGAGATGGACGCCGAGCATGCGGTCCCAGTCCTCGTCCGTCAGATTTTGCGTCGCCTCTAGCGAGGTTTTAATTTTTCCCTCTTTTGCCAGCTCTGCTTGTTGCTGTCCAAGCACTTTATTGAAGCGGGCGCGCACTACAGGGTTATCCAGCCCGATCCCAGCGTTGTTTACGAGCACGTCAAGTCGACCATATTTCTTGTTGATCTTTTCAAACATAGTCGTGACTTGCCGGCTCTTCGAGACATCGGCTTTCACTGCGAGCCCTTGGGTGGACTGACCACATTCGTCCAGCACCTTCTGCACCGTTTCAACCGTGATATCGTTGCAAACGATCGTCGCTCCTTCTTTCGCAAAGTGCAGACAAATCGAACGACCGATCCCCGAGGCTCCGCCAGTCACTAAGGCAATCTTTCCATCCAACCGACCCATACTTTTGCTCCTTTCAATCAATCCCACAACGGTCCAGGGTACACCGGCTGCGCTTCTGCTACTTCTTGCGGCCAGACGATTTCTTTGCGCCCGCGTTGCCATTGTGTGACTAACATGGGGTGCGCCGTTTGCCGGCCTGTCTTGGCGTCAATTGCATACGGACCGTAAAAGGTGGTAAATCGTAAACGACTTGCCGCTTCACGAAGGGCTTTTTGATCGAGTGCGCCAACTTCTTCAACGCAGCGTTGCATGACCAAACCCGCAACGTAGCCCTGTGCAGCGGGATAATCGATCGGCACCGTAGCACTTTTCAGATAATGGGTGAGAAAGACCTCCTCAGTCAGTCCGTAGTCAATATTATAGCGCACTTGTGGTTCCCATTGACTGGGAGCAAAGAAGCCGTCGGCTTGTTCGTGCAACATCGCCTTAAAGCGGCTAATCGCTGCTACCACGAGTCCAGCCGCCTTGATGCGCGGTTTCAGTTCACGGAGTTGACGGCCCAAAAGAATGTCGTCCTCCACACGACCTACACTGAGAAACACGTCAGGTGGATCGTCTTTAATGCGCTTGAGGAGCGGTCGAAAATCTTCCAGACCGGATCGATAAGACTCGTGCACGGTCAACGTGTATCCCTCGCGCTTGATCCAGTTGAGCGCACCGCTCGCCATATCCGTAGCGAAGCCTGTTTTCGCACTGAACAGCGCCACCTGTTTCGCTGAAGGGTCAATAGACTTGACCATGTCAAGAATAGCGCAGAGGTAGAGCGAAGCTGGTGAAAGGATGCCCACTACGGAAGAGAGATTACACTCAAAGATCTCATCTGAGGAGCCGCTGTGGTTCCACAATGTGTACCCGAGGCTGTCAGCAACCTCAGCGGCAGCCAGAGTCAGACCGCTGCCGTAAGGGCCAACGAGAATATCAACATGGTCTTGCTGGACGAGTTTTTCGACGAGACCACGGATCTTATTCTCGTCGCTTTCATCATCTTCAACTACCAGCGAGACAGGCAACCTTTTACCGTCACTATTTAACAGCAGCCCGCCAGCGGCGTTGACGTCGCGCACATAACATTCGAGTCCTTCGAGCACTTGCCGGCCCAGCAAAGCGTAACGGCCAGTGAGCGATACGGCAATTCCTAACGAGATAGATTGCTTGGACATGTAATTCCCTTTGGGCTGTTAGCTGTCAGCCAGACAAAATGATCACAAAAATCTTTGAAGTTAAAAGCTAATATTTCGCGATCACTTCGCGGCTGAACTCTTCAATCATCTCCCGGCCATCATTGACGACTTGAATGGCGACCTGGGTCACACCAACCGCTTCCAAAGCTTTAAGACGGGCGATGATTTCCTCGCCAGAACCGGTCAAGCTAAATCCACGCACGAGTGATTCCGTCACAAACTGTTCTTCGCCTGGACGCATGTAGATCAGGTGACCTTCATGCATTTCCAGGTACAAACGATCTTTGGGAGTCTTCATCGTGGGGATGTAATCTTTCTCGTACCGTGTATAGAGATCGCGCAACGCTGAAGGAAGATCCGCCGCCACTGTAGACCGTTCCCATAGGGCGTGAAGCGTGACCATAGCGAACGGCCCGATGCGATTCACCACGCGCGGCGAGGTGACGGACTCGCCGGGCCGCAAAACACAACCAGTTGACAACATAATCACCGGCTGCTTTTGTCCGCTGCGCCCGGCTTTCGCGATCCCTTTGGCAACAGTCGCCAGGTTCCTTTTCATCGAATCTGGATCGCTAAGCGTGGTAAGGACTCCGTCAGCCATCTCGCCCGCGAGTTCTAGGGCTTTCGGTCCGTTCGCCGCCATGTAGATAGGAATTTGATCTTTCAGGTTGATGTAACCGTGATTCTGATGCAGGAAGCGAATCCAGCGCTCACGCGAACCTTCACGGTACAGCACCTCTTCGCCCCGCAGTAACGAACGACACATGGTGATGTAGTCACGCATGGTGTTCAGAGGCACGGGCGGCAGTCCCATAGTGTTCCGCCCCGTAAATCCTGTACCAATGCCGAGGATCGTGCGACCGGGCGCAAGCTGATTAATCGTGGCAATCGAGTGCGCGGTCACTGGGGCAATACGGTTGCTGGGGATTGCAACGCCGGTCGCAAGCGTGATCTTTTTTGTCCGCTCCGCCGCCATCGCCATGCAGACGTATACGTCGCTGTAGATCATCTGCGAATCGTAAAACCAACATGCCGAGAAACCGTTGTCTTCGGCAACCACAATGTCTTTCCACGCGTCGGGCTTAGCTGGATAGGAAATAGCAAATTCCATGATTGTCCCTCCTTTGCTGAATCTCTCCTTGTTCGCGAAATTCTTTGACGAGCGGCTCCTGAACTAATACCCCACTTTGCGTGAGGGCGGCAATCCGGTCTGCTGAATAACCCCACAAGGTTTACGTTGCCTGCATTCCCTTGATCTTTATAGGGAACTCGCGGTAGTGTCCTTTGCGAAGGAGGGAAGCAGCTATGTTTCTAATGCGCTTCACCGAGCGGGCGTATGTCGCCTACTCAGCAGAGGATGTCAAGAACAGTTTTCGCAGCGCCGTCCGGTTGACGTTTCCCAATTCGCACTTCAACCCAGCCCTCGGCGCAGATCTCTACAACGAATATCTGGAAGAGTACGAGTACTCCGACGCGATTGGTTTCGACGGGTTGATGCTCAACGAGCATCACAATACGCCAACCTGCATGGGCGCAGCGATGAACCTCGAAGCGGCGATCCTGGCGCGCACCACTAAACGAGCCAAGATCGTGCTCCTCGGCAACCCTTTGCCTATCTTTGATAACCCGATCCGTCTGGCGGAAGAGTTAGCGGAGATCGACATGATCTCGCGTGGACGGTTGGTCTCTGGCTTTGTGCGCGGCACTGGCATTGAGAGTTGGGCGACCAATACGAATCCCACCCATAATCGTGAACGGTTCCAGGAGGCGCATGACCTCGTCATTAAAACGTGGACAACGCCTGGTCCGTTTCGTTGGGAAGGAAAACATTACCAATTTCGCGTGGTGAATCCCTTCGAGCGTCCATTGCAACAGCCTCATCCGCCGGTGTGGATTCCTGGCGTCGGCAGTCCCGAAACCATCGTGTGGTGTGCTCAGCATCACTATCCGTATGTCTACCTGGAAACTGACCCACAGGTGACGCTCGATCTGATGAGTTTATATAATCGGGCTGCCCAAGAAGTTGGCTACGAGCCTGGTCCACAGAACTTTGGGTATCTCGTGCGCGTGCATGTGCAAGACACAGACGAGAAGGCATACGAAGTCGGCGAGGGATTTTTGGTCGGGAACGCCGGTGTTGGACGGGTGCCGCTGCCGGGCGATTTTATGGCGCCTCCGGGGTACAACTCACGCGAGGCGACGAAAAAGCTCATCGACCAGTACCGCCATGCGGCGCGCCCCGATCCCCTCTACGGCGGGGTGGACGCCGCGGGTTGGGACAAAGTGGTCGAAAGCAACCGCGTCATTGTCGGCAAACCAGAAACGGTGCTCAAGAAACTCCGAGAAATGCTGAGTGTATTGCGCCCGGGGGTTTTGGGGCTCTGGACGAACGACGGCACGATTAGCCACAAGGACACGATGCGCTGTCTCCAACTCATGGAAAAAGAGGTGCTACCCGCGCTCAAGGAAATGGGCAAAGAACTCAATCTGCCGGGACCGTTTGAGCAAGCACCGTAAGCGTTGAGCGTTCAAGGTTCAACGTTTACGGTTCAACGTTCAAGGTTTCAAATTGAGTTGAGAGGACAGGTGGATATTCATGGCAGAACCACAAGAACAATTTATCGAACTCGCAGGCGCGAGAATTCATTATTTCAAGGGCGGCCAAGGCAAACCTCTCATTGTACTTCACAGTGTAGAAGGGAATCTTGGCTGGCGTCCCTATCTGCAACAATTAGCGCAACACTCCACGGTGTATGCCGTCACCTTGCCGGGTTTTGGGTTGTCGGATCGGCCTCCGTGGCTCGAAACATTTCCAGATCTCACACGTCTTACGCTTTGGTTGATAGAAGCTTTGGGGCTCCAGCGTGTGTCCTTACTCGGTCACTTTATGGGCGGCTGGATGGCGGCGGAAATGGCAGTGGTCTGTCCGCAGCTTCTTGATCGTCTTATTCTGGTTGACGCTGCAGGGGTGCGTCCCCAACAGGGTGAGATCATTGACATCTTTTTGCAGGGACAGGAAGGCATACGGAAACTGGCGTTCTTCGATCCGGAAAACTCCCCTGCAGCCAAGGACCTGTTTGGCCGCAAGCTCCCGCTGGAAGAACGAGAACTCAGCGTGAAAAATCAAGAGAACGCCATTCGTTATTGCTGGAAACCGTACATGCATGATGCTAACCTTCCTTTCTTGTTGCCGCGCGTACAAGCACCAACCTTGATTGTCTGGGGGAGGGAGGACCAGATTATTCCCTTCGAATGCGGTGAATTGTATAAGCAAGCGTTGAGAAACTCACAGCTTGCGGTGCTTGATCGCTGCGGGCATTATCCACATCTGGAGAAGTCGGAGGAGTTCGGGCGGATCGTGAGTGAATTTCTTCTCAAATGAGGTCCAGGATTTTTGCCTTTTGATTTTTGCTTATTAGAAAAGGAGATTGTTATGCCGTTACATCCCCAAGTCAAAACCGTGCTCGATATGATGACCGCTGCGGGTCCCCCGCTGCACCGCATGTCGCCGCAAGAGGCGCGTAAAGCGATAGAAGCCATGCGTGCCAACACAGGTGAAGTCGAACGAGTCGCCAAAGTAGAAGATCGTACGTTCCAAGGCTCAGGCGGGCAACTGCCCGTGCGCATCTACACTCCAGACGGGCGAGGCCCGTTCCCCGTCCTGGTCTATTTTCATGGCGGCGGTTGGGTAGTTGGCAGCATTGACATTGTAGATGCTTCAGCCCGCGCGCTTGCGAATCAAGCAGGCTGCATTGTCGTTTCATCTGGTTATCGCCTGGCGCCCGAGCATAAATTCCCCGCAGCTGCTGAAGATGCTTACGCTGCTACGCAATGGGCGGCGCTTAACGTTTCCTCGTTTCATGGCGACCCCAAGCGTATTGCCGTTGGCGGAGAAAGCGCCGGCGCTAACCTCGCGGCGGTTGCCGCCATCATGGCGCAAGAGCGGGGCACGCCCTCGTTCGTGCTACAACTGTTGCTCTATCCAGCGCTCAATTACGCTTTCGATACCCCGTCCTGTAAAGAAAACGGAGAAGGCTACTTCCTGACAACCGAAATGATGCAGTGGTTCTGGCGTCAGTACATCAATAGCGACGCCGATGGTGAGAATCCCTACGCCTCGCCAATGCGGGTGAAACGCCTTGTGGGTATGGCTTCGGCGGCGATCTTCACAGCGGAGTTTGATCCACTCCGCGACGAAGGCGCGGCCTACGCGGACAAGCTGCGCGCCGGTGGAGTGGCGGTGCAGTACAAATGCCAAGAAGGGCTCATCCACGGCTATATGGGCATGGCGAAAGCTGTAGAGCCAGCCGGAAAAGCACTAGCTGACGCCGCCGCGGCTCTGCGCGCTGCATTTGAAAAATAGAGAAACTAAAGCTCCATCTTCTTGTTCCCAGGCTCTGCCTGGGAACACCAGATCTATCGCGGGTAAGTGGATCAAGCCTACCTGCAGGGCGCGCCCGGGCAGAGCCTGGACGCGAGGGTGAGCAAACCCCGGAAAACGTCAGTGGCTGCGCCAAGGACAACTGTAGCCAACTTCCTTTCATTCAATGGAAACCAAGTCACATTTATCAAAGAACATCCCTGAAGCGTTTTCCGAAGACGCTGACGGATCGCAGCAAGCGCCAATCAAAATCAAGCGCAGGAGGCGTCGTTCAACGGCGAAAGCGTCGCGTTCATCCACGAAAAAGAAAAGCTCTAAGGATGATAAGCTCGCGATTTGCCTCATGCTGTTTCTGGCCGCCTTGGCGTTTACTACCCTTCTGTCGCTGTGGGTGGGCGCTGCGGTTCAGGATGGACCGTCCCCGATCACCCTCGAACTCGGTCCCGCTGAACCGTGTCTTACTGCTGGATTAAATGCAGACATCAAAGCTGAAGAGATCGAAAGCTTACGGCGAGATGCGTATTTTATTCCAGTGTACACATTCTTGTTTCTTTCCCTGGGACTGGTAGTTTTTGGCGCCAGGAGTTCGGCATGGCGCTGGAGTATTGCTATTTTCTTTCTTGCGATCATCGCGGCGCAATGTGATTTTTCTGAGAACACCTTCCTCGACTCTTGTCTCGACGGCAATCAATCGGCCGCCTCCTTGGCGTTTACCTGGAGTCGGTGGAAATGGGCGGCGTTGGCGACAGCGCTAGCCGCAGCGGCGCCGCTGTTTCTCGCCAGAACTGATCGAACGCGGCAAATTGGCTTCGTGCTTGTCGCGACTGGACTGATTGGATTGCTTGTGTTTGTTCCGACCGGTCGAGAAGAACTCGTAGTCCACTATCTACTTGCTCCAGCGTTGGCGCTCAGCTTTTTGCTGATAGCAGGTTCATTCATCGCGGACCTCACTGTTACGGGCCAGCGGAGCGCGCATTGGCAATGACAATATAGCAAATTGCAAATGGATTTACCTAAAACGCAGGGCTCCCGTGCTTCGACAAGCTCAGCACGAACGGGTTTTCTCCCTAAGGTGAGAGCTTTTTCCGTTCACCCTGAGCCTGTCGAAGGGTGAACGAATGGAGAAAAAGACAAATGCAAACCGCTCTAATCGCGTGCAACGCAGCTTTGTAATGCTCGCGTTACGCGGCCTAGCCTCTGGCTATTCCTGCGGGGACTCTCTACGACTCCAGACGCCGCCGGACGTTTAATCTTGCAGCACTCGCAGCTCGACGGTGAAATTGATCTCCGGCTTCAGTACTCCGCTGACATAACAGCCGCGCTTGGCCACTTCGAGCAATGCGCGGACGTTCTCTTCTGGCGCCGGACTCCAAACCTCTAAGGTCATGGTGATATCTTTCACGTGCCCTTGGGGATTGCTTTGCACGTGTCCAGTGATGCGTCGCATGTCAATCTTGCGGCGCTTAGCCGCAGCCTTGAATGAGATGGTCATGCAGGAGAGGAGCGCTCCCAGAAATGCGGACACTGGGTCTGGTCCATGGTCCGCCCCACCGTCACTAGCCGGTTCGTCGAGCGTCCACTCATGATTGGAGCTGCGCACGCGCACGGTGTAGTCCGCACCGTCTGAACTTGAGCGCAGTTCTCGGTGAGCAAGGGCCTCTGCGGGGCTGGGCGTTGGATGCTGGGTGCTGGGTGCTAGGTGTTGGGTGTTAGAGATTGAGTGCTGAGTGCTGGGACCAAGACTTTCTAGTCGCTCTTTCAAGCCCCGGGTGAACTGTGACGCTGCGACACCATCGGCTAATCGATGGTCATAGGCGATGCTCAGCGTCAGCATGGGGCGGATCGCTATTTGTCCACCTATAACAACTGGACGATCTTCCACGGCGCCGACAAACACCAGGATCGATTCACCAAGATTGATGACCGGCGTACCAAAGTGGATACCGAACATGCCAAGATTTGAGACTGTAAGACTTGCGCCGCCTATATTTTCCGGACCTAATCGGCCAGCTCGGGCAGCGGCGATCAGCGGTTCGCTTTCCGCCGCCAGTTGCGCTACGGACAGCGTCTCAGCGCGACGAATCACCGGGACCATCAACCCACGCGGGGTGTCAACAGCAAAGCCAATATCAACGCTGTCGTATAGAGTTAGTGTCTCTCCTGCAACCGCGCCATTGAGATTCGGCAGGCTCGCCAACACTCGCGCCGCTGCATGTAAGAGCAAGTCATTCACCGTTAGTGAGGGAATCTCTGTCCGGAGCGATGACCGCAGGGTGCGCAGCATGGTTGCGTCTACTTCAACCATTTGCACGATATGCGGAATCGTTTGCCAGGCTTGCTGGACGCGTCGCGCTGCGGTCTTGCGAATGCCAACTAGAGGACGTTGTTCGCGAACCCCTTTGCCTGTGGTTGAAGTTTCCACCGGGGCTACTGGCGCAAGCGTTGTCTTTTCAGCCAGGGCGCGTTCAACATCTCCGGCAGAGATAACGCCATCGGCTCCGGAAGGAGCAATTGTAGCGAGATCGACGTCATGTTCAGCGGCAAGCTGTTTTGCTTTTGGGGAAGCCAGCACTTTCTTGCTACGAACCGGGGCCTTCACTTGGGTTGCAGGTAAAGACGTTCCAGGGGGAGGAGAAACAATCGGAGCAGATGGCGTAGCCTGTTGCTGGCCATCACTGATTACTCCGATCACCGTTCCGACTTTGACCTCGCGTCCTTCACCGACGGAGATCCGCAGGATGCCGCTGGCTTGCGCTTCGAGATCATACGTCGCTTTGTCCGTCTCGATGGTGACGAGAATCTCGCCTGCAGTCACATGAGCGCCGTCCTGTTTATGCCATTGCAACACGATCCCTTCGGCCATCGCTTGGCCGATCTTAGGCATAAGGACGGTAGTGCTTTGGGCCGTTGTTGTTTCAAGAGACAAGATCTTTTACCGCCTTATAGATATCTTCTTCAGAAGGAACGATGGCGTTCACCAGATGTTGACTCGTTGGTATGGGCACGTCAGGAATCGCCAAGCGTTTAAACGGCTTGTCCAGATACGGCAGCGCGTGCTCCAATAGCATCGAGCCGATTTCGGCGCCGACGCCAAGGGTGCGATATCCTTCTTCCACCACCATACACGCCCCGGTTTTCTTCACCGACTCGATGATAGTGTCACGGTCAAATGGGTTGAGTGTACGAGGATCAACAATCTCAACTTCAATCCCCTCTTCACTAAGCCGCTTTGCCGCCGCCAAGGAACGACGCAACATGTCCTGCCAGGCGACAATAGTGACAGCGTCGCCTTCGCGTCGCACCATCGCTTTCCCAAAAGGGGTCGTATAGTCTCCGTCCGGCACCTCGCCACGCGTAGCATAGAGCGACTTGTGTTCGAAGTAGACCACAGGATTATCCAGACGAATCGCTTCTTTCAGCAATCCTTTGGCGTCCTCCGGCGTCGAGGGCACGGCGCACAGGAGTCCAGGCGCGTGCATGATGAACGCTTCCGGACAAGCCGAATGCTCTGGTCCAAATCCCGAACCACCCGAAGGACCACGAATCACCAGCGGCACCTTGAAGGCTCCGCCGTGCATGAACCGCCACATGCCGGCTTTCAAGAACACCTCGTCACCAGCGGTGAAGACGAAGTCAGCGAATTGCAATTCTACAACTGGACGTAAGCCCATGATCGCCGCGCCGACGCCGGCGCCCACCATGACATTTTCTGAGATCGGAGAGTCGAACACACGCTCCGCGCCGAAGCGCTCGTACAAACCGTCGGTGACTTTGAAAATGCCGCCCCACACGGCCACATCTTGACCGTAGAGAATGACGTTTTCGTCCCGCGCCATTTCTTCGGCTAAGGCTTGGTTGATTGCTTTGCTGTACGTTATTAAGGCCATGAGAAACTCCTCCAGTAGCAGCCTCTTTCTAGGGGTTAGTGAATCAGGGATCGGGGGTCAGGGACCGGGGATTAGTATTTCGCTTCAAGACATTCCAGAGAGTAAAGAGTTGTTTGCCAAGGGAGTCAGCTCGTGCAAGAAGTTGTTCGGCTTGGTTACGAGGACAATACTTTAGGCGAAGAGCAATCTCTAGTTGCGTTTGTAGCTCAGCTAGAGAAGCTCGTGCTATTGAGAAATGATGTAGATATTCTTTGCTGTAAGCTCTCGTATGTCCCTCAGCGACGTTTGAGGGAACGGAAACTGCGGCACGTTGCATTTGGCTCGCCAATCCATACATTTCATGTTTTGGAAACAATTGAGTCAGGAGATACACTTCCTCTACCAAGTCCATTCCGGCTTGCCATACCCGCAAATCTCGAAAACTCTTGATCGCTGAGTCTTTTTCCATTTGGAACTGGTCCCCGACCCCTGATTCCCGTCCCCTGTTGTCCGTTGCCCTCTAAGCGTACAAATCCTGCAACGCCACTTCCGGCGCCAGCAGCGGTGCGGCGCGCATGGTCGCGACTGCTTCGTCTACTTGTCGTTGCACGTCAGCTTCGATCTGCGCAATGAGCGCGTCATTCAGCATTCCGGCGTTCAACAAAGTTTGCTGGAGCTTCGGCAATGGATCTTTCGTCGCCGCTACGGTCGCCGCATCTGGACGATAAGTCTGCTGATCGGCTACATAGTGTCCTTGTAACCGAGTGACTTTTGCTTCGATCAACGTCGGACCATGACCAGCACGCGCACGTTCCACAGCATTTTGCATAACCTCATACACAGCCGCAGGATCGCTGCCATCGACGACAACCCCAGGTACGCCGTATCCAGCCGCGCGCGCTGAGATATCCGGTACGGAAGTGGAACGACTGGTTGGGACGGACACCGCATAGCCATTGTTCTCGCACAAGTAGATGCACGGCAGTTTTTGCACCGCCGCCCAGTTGAGCGATTCGTGAAAGGTGCCGCGATTCGAGGTGCCATCGCCAAAGAAGTAGACGATGACTTGCCCTTTCTTGCGTCGCTGCAGCGCCATGCCGACGCCAACCGAAACGACGAACCCGCCGCCAAGCGTGCCGCTCTCTCCAAGGATGCCGTTCGGCACATCGACGACGTGCATGACGCCGCCTTTGCCGCGACTCGTGGCGCCTTCTTTTCCGGCTATGTCGGCCAGAATGCTGGAGAGAGTGGTGCCGCGTGCGATCATGTACGCCACCCCGCGGTGACCATACAAAATGTAGTCATCTTTTGTAAGCGCGGAGATTGCCGCGATTTGACACACTTCTTGCCCCGCTCCGGCGTGGAGCGCTCCTGGCAGTTCGCCCGCCATCGCCATTTGTACGATGCGCGCTTCAAACCGCCGCGCGAGCAGGGAGGCCTTAAAAACATTGAGCATCATTGCGTTGTCCATAGTCATTCCTCGCTCGGGAAGATGGCCGATTCTTGTGGCTTGCGCAAGATCACACCCGCTGGGAGATGCCGCCGTCAACGATAATCTCTTCTCCGGTAATGAACCGCGACGCGTCACTGGCCAGAAAAAGCGCCACGTCTGCGATATCTTCGGCTGTGCCGGCGCGACGCAACGGCGTGTTTTGCGTCAGGATTTTGTTGATGTCGTTGCGTGCAATCAGCGTGTCGTGAATCATCTCCGTATCAATGACTCCAGGGCAGATCGTGTTCGCGCGAATGCCTTTGGACCCGTACGTGACGGCGATAGCCCGCGTCAGCGAAACGATGGCGCCCTTTGTGGCGGTGTAAGCATGCGCATCCCCTGCTCCGCGTAAAGCCGCGATCGAGGCCGTATTGATAATGACGCCGCCGCCACGTTCGATCAGCATGGGAATGCCGTATTTACAGAACAGAAAGACGACCCCGATGTTGATGTCAAAGATCCGGACCCAGTCCTCTTCTGTCCATGAGCCGATCTCGTCCTTAGCCACCCCAAAGCGATTACTTGCTGAATAACCAAAGCCAGAATAGATACGCTGAAACTCTGTCCGCCCCAACTGTAGTATAGCGGTATCGTGTACTCGAAGTGCCATTAA
>CAZUFQ010000088.1:0-13123 GCA_964618735.1 uncultured Enterobacteriaceae bacterium | reverse complement strand
GGACCCGGCGTTGGGATGACATAAACTTGGTCATCGTTTACCCTTTTATTTTTCAACCATTCGACCTGGTCTGCTTCAAGAATTGGTAGGATATTTTGTTGAACAACCGCTTGATCTGCAGGATTAGGATCGTCTTTCCAATGTTCCCATTCTTGTTTGTTGAAGAGATACTTGGCTTTGGGAAACGTAGGAGTCCATCTTCCGTCTCGCAGTTGCGTATTCCAGCCGGTGTGATCTAGGTGCATGTGAGTACACAATACATAATCGACCGTTTCTGGTGCGCAACCTACGACAGCGAGATCACGTAAAAAGCGATCGTCCTGACGACCGTTCCAGTGGGGGAACGCCAGATTTTGTTTGTCGTTGCCTATACAAGTATCAATAAGAATTCTGTGATGGCTTGTTTGCAGAAGAAAGGTGTGGATGCTGAGCAGCATGCGTTTCTCTGCATCCAGAAAGTATGGCTGGAGCCACTCCAGATAGGGATCGAAGTCTTCTTTCCGCTTATCAACGTAGAGGACTCGTGGACTTGTGGGTTCTAGGGTATCTACCACTTTGGTGACACGAATATCGCCGATCGCAAACAGTTGTACCGAAGGATGTGTGGACGCCGGCATGTGTTTCTCCTTAATTGTTGTATCCGTTGTCTTTCCATCTTAAATAATTATGCGAGTTCTGTCAGTTGAATGAGAGAAACTGATGGGTTGAGGGGGTTGGAGGTGAGGAAGCTTTCGACATCATGCATTTTATGGTTTCTTGACTCGGGACCTATCCTCGCTGTAACGTCTGTTCGTTGGCGATTGTCCAGCAAGATAATAAAGGAGGAATAAGCAATGGCGCTTACATTAGAGTTAGCGGAACGGTTTCTCGCCGCGGCCAAAGCCAAAGCACAACAAGAAGGATGGGGAATGAGCCTAGCCGTAGTTGATCCTGCTGGTAATCTTGTGGCGCTCGCGCGAATGGATAAGGCGCGTTGGATGACGGCGGGTGTCGCGCAAAGTAAGGCGCTCACTGCTGCAACGTTTGGCCGTCCCTCGAAAGACGTAGCAGACCTAGCGCAAAGCCGGTCTTTGCTTTTTGGCAGTATATCTGAGTTGGTTGGTCGGCCTCTGTTGCTGGCGGGAGGCGGGCTTCCCTTGATTGTAAAGGGCGAATTGCTCGGTGGGGTAGGGGCCAGTGGTGGTACGGAAGATCAAGATGTGGAGTGTGCAAAAGTTGGCTTAGCGGCAATTGGAGCAGAGTAACCAACTCTTAGCGCCATAGCTTCTTGTGGCAGCGGGCTCCGGCGCCAATAACGATTGCCTATGGGAAACGGAGAAACCATGAGTGCTGAATACCAATGGCAGAAGGAAAATGAACGAGGCGCTCGACTGTATCAACTCGGGCAATATGGCGCAGCCGAGCAGGCGTTTCGTTCTGCCTTACAAGAAGCGGAGCAATTTGGTTCGGCAGATACCCGTGTTGCTCTCGTGCTGAATAATCTTGCCAACCTCTGCCATAATCAGCGTAAACTGGAAGAGGCTCAGGCGTTTTATGAACGTGCGTTGTCAATTCGCACGGAAGCATACGGGCCACAGCATCCGCTAGTAGCGCAAAGTTTGAACAACTTAGCTTCGCTGTACCGTGAGCTGGGGAAACATCAGGAAGCCGAAGACTTCTTGCAACGCGCTCTAGGCATTGCCGAGGCGCTGGTCGGTCCAGATCACTGGGGCATCACTAACTGTTTGAATAATCTGGCGGCGGTTTATACTGCGCAGACGCGCTATGGTGAAGCTGAGGCGTTTTTTCAGCGTTCCCTCACCATTCGACAACGGTTTTTTGGCGCACAGCATCCCGCGGTGGCGACGACCCTGTGTGGGCTAGCGGAACTGGCCGAGGCCCAAGAAAGGTACGAGGAGGCAGAGCCATTATTCCGTCGCGCCTTGGCGATTCGGGAAGCAGAATTTGGAGTTGATCACCCAACGGTGGCGGTGTTGTTGGAAAAGCTTGCGGGCTTCCTGAACAAGACTGAGCGCGCAAGCGAGGCCGGAGAGTTGGTTGCGCGGGCGCGTGTCATTTATGCTCAGGCGCAAACCATCTCTCACGAAAACGGTGAATAGCCGCGGTAGCCGCCGTTGGCTTATTTCTTAGGCGCGACTAAGCGAAAGACCTTACGGAGTGCTTGTGAAGCGTTGACGAACGTGGCAGCTTGACTCATATCCGAGATCTCTGCATAGCGATCGCGAATTTGTTCAGGGGTGGGAATAGTCTCAGATCCAAACACAGCGCCCCGAGCCTCGTGCACCTCGACCTTCGCATAGTAGCCGGCGCCTGCTTCGATGATATGCCCTGTTGTTTCATTTTCCGGCGCACAGAGCCAGGCTACTGCCGCTGTTACGAATGCAGGCTTAATGAGGGGGGCAATTTGTGGTGCGGTGACAGACTCGGTCATGCGAGTTTGGGCAATTGGTGCAATGGCGTGCACGGTGATATTGTGCTTACGGCCTTCTTCTTTCAAGGCGTTCATGAAACCTATTACCGCCATTTTTGCAGCGCCATAGTTAGTATGCCCATGATTCCCATATAAACCGGCGGCGGAGGATGTCATGACGATACGTCCAAAATTTTTGTCTCGCATGATTGGCCACGCTGCGTGTGTGCAATACACTGCGCCCATCAGATGGACATCCACCAGAGCGCGAAAGTCTGCGAGGTCCATTTTGGCCAACGTCTTATCGCGGACATTACCGGCATTATTGATCAAAATATCTACCGTGCCGAACGCATCGAGCGCGGTTTTAATGATGTTGCGTCCGCCTTCTTCCGTAGCGACCGAGTCATAATTGGCGACGGCTTGTCCTCCAGCGGTTTTAATTTCGTTGACAACAGCATCGGCTGCTGTCCGGGAGCCGCCTGTTCCTGCGACTGTGCCGCCCAGGTCATTGGCTACGACTTTGGCTCCACGCGAAGCAAAAAAGAGTGCGTGACTACGTCCGAGACCGTTTCCTGCACCTGTGATGACCGCTACTCGACCATCAAAACGAATGTCCTGCATTGCTGACTTCCCCTTTCGTCAGTTTGGAAATGCAGGGATAAGGTAGCGGTTTGTGCACCCCATTCGCTAGTGCATCGAGGATGGTCGTGAGATGTTGACTACAACGCAATGCAAGCGGATAGAAACAACGGAGTTTAAAGGTGTTTGCTACGTTAATGCAAATTTTGTTTTGTTAGACAAGTTTTGGCCGCAGTGCGACCATGATGATACCCTAACCAATAATCGCGTTGCTGTTGAGGTGGGAGGGCCTGGCCAGCTTTTTCCGCCAGGTGCTGCGCTTCGATCTGTAATTGTCCAATGGCCCCATCTACCACCTTGCAGTCTGCGAGGTATGCGAACCAACCTGCTTGATAGCCTTCTTTATACGTGTGCATCCCGTTGGCCCTCTTTTTTCACATATCGGTAGAACCAATACGAACTGAAACTGTTATGTTGATATGTATGAGTGAGGCAAGCTGTCGGAACGTGCAGGATAGAGACGCGAAAATTGTAGGCGTGCAGTTTGGCATGCTTCGGTTGATTGCATTGTTTAAATTGTTGAAAGGTCTGCTTTTACTGGTCATTGCCGCGACAGAAATCCGGTTGCTTCATCATGATACGACCAGGACCCTTATTAATTTAGCGCGAGTTCTTCATGTCGATTCAGATAATCACTATCCGCATGGACTCTTAGCTTGGCTGCTTAATATTGACGAGGAAGAACTGCGTTTACTGAGCGTCGGTACGGTAATGTATTCCACCCTCTTTTCTGTTGAAGGGATTGGACTGTGGTTTGCGCGAACGTGGGCCGAGTATCTGGCCATTCTTTCGACGGCGGGCTTGATTCCGGTTGAGTTCTACGAACTTATGAAGAAGGCATCGGCTATAAAAGGTGCTATTTTGCTGTTGAACATTACGATTGTCCTATATCTCCTGCGTCGCGTGCGAGAGCATTTTTTTAGATTTTACTAAACAAAAATTATCAGACATTACGCCATGGCTTATCGAAAAGTACAAAAAAACTAGGAAGGAGAGGGGACGGAGCAATCAAACTGTAAATCTTGAACTAGCATGTCTCAGAGCCTTGTTTTCGAAAGCTGTTCTCTGGGGGAAAGCGACAGAGAATCCTGGCAAGCAAATTCGCCTTTTCCGGGTAAACAATACCCGGGTACGAATTTTAGATGATGAAGAAGAAGGGCGGTTGTTAACAGAATGCCAGGACCATTTGCATGATCTTGTGGTGACGGCTCTTCAGACCGGTTTTCGACGTAATGAGTTGTTAAACCTAAGGGTGGAAGATGTAGACTTCATTCGAGGGATTATATGGGTACAAGCTGGGTACGCGAAAAACGGGGAGGCGCGATCTGTACCAATGACAAATACTTTACAGGCCATTTTACAGCGCCTCGTCCAGGAGGCGAGAGCAAAGGATTCCCAGTGTCTCTTTCGCAACAGTCGTGGAGAGCCCTATCGTTCGTGTCGCAGTGCTTTTGAGTTTGCCGTTAAGCGGGCAGGATTGGTAGATTTCCATTTTCACGACCTCCGTCATACGTTTGCTTCGCGGCTGATAATGGCTGGTGTCGATATTCGGACCGTGCAAGAGTTAATGGGACATAAAACGATCAGCATGACATTACGTTATTCTCATCTTTCGCCGGACCATAAACGAAAAGCGATAGAAGCGCTTGAGCGCAACTTTGCACAAAAAAGTCCCACCAATATTCACAACACCCTCCCTAGACGTTTCCCTGAGACCGTGCTAAGTGCTTGATTTAATTATGTGGAGGGATGGCTGAGCGGTTGAAAGCACTGGTCTTGAAAACCGGCAGGGTCCTAATCTGGCCCTCGTGGGTTCAAATCCCACTCCCTCCGTTTTCTTTTTAATGTCTATTCTTCAGACTGTAACGCCCGATCGGGTATAAAATTACAGGCTCTTTAGCGATTCAAAACGAGCCGAGCGAAGGGATTTGCTGAACTCGATGTTCATGGAATGCATATTTCTCAGCTTTTTCACCTTTATTCTGAAACTGTACTATAGAGAGATAGGGCTCAAAATAGCAACAGAATTGGCCGCAGATTTGCGGAAAGGGGTATCTTCTTATTGTTTTCCGTAGGAGTTTTATATGCTGCTCGCCCCCTTCTGTGCTTGTTTGATTTTGTTGTTGATGACGCTTCTTTTTGATCTTAAGGCGAAGAGACTGTTAAGTGGAAGGATGCAACCGCGTGGAAAAAAGGCGCTTCTTTCTTTATGGTCGGTGCAGGTCTTAATTCATGTCTCATTGTTCTACATTGTGGCTTCTGCTCCCCTTCTTCATAAAGGATCCGTGACGATTCGTACGTCTTCTTCCGTCACTCCTGGTCCCTTTATTCCCTCTATCCCGCCACATGTCATTGATTGGAGGAAGAATAGAGTCGAGTATCTCTGAGACGGTGTCTAAGATAATAACCAATGGTGCTAGTGATTTACAAACTGAACTCGGCTAACGAGAGATGAACAAACCCCTGAGTGTCCGGCTGCAAGTCGTACCATTGCACGAGAAGATTAACAGTCGCCAACGTAAACGCCAAGCGTGCTTGGAAAGCAGCCCAGGTGCGGTGCGCGACCTTTTTGATATGGCACACTCCGGTCAACATCGACAGCACCGTCTCCACCACCATTCGGGTATGCCACAGGCCGCGGTCACAGAGCTTGAGGTGGGACGGATCCCCTTCTTTGGCATGGAAAGCCCTATCGCTCAAGACAATCATCTGGCGGTCGAAAGCTTCACTCAGGGGATGAAAGGCGGTGTCCGGTGCGTTGGCACCGGCACAGGCCCAGGCCACGACCAAGCCAAGCTGGTTAAGGAGGAGGCAAAGTTTCCCCCCGACAATCCAGCGATGGTTGGATTTGCCTTTGCGTCCGATTTGCTGAGTCCTGCGGCCTGCTCGCATCGGATGGAGCAATGCAATCCCATAGCTATCGACCACCCCCAAGACCGAGAGCGCGGCCAGGAACTCGTCCGTCCAGGTACGCTGGGTCGCCAAGAGCCGAAAGAGGCGGGTCCGCTCGGGCAGCGCGGGAACCAAGTTGCGCCAGTTGCGGCTCACCCACCGATAAAATGCCCGGTTCCCACTCCCTTGAGAGCAAAGAGGAGGCCCAAGGTCACGACCTCACTGGCCACAAACTGGCTTGCCGGTGTTTGGCTCTGCCTCTCCTCGCCTCATCTACTCGGTAGAACAACTCGCTGATAAAGTCCTCCGTAGTCATGCGGCGTCCCCCTTCCGCTGTGTAGGTGTTGCAACCCACAGCTTGGGGTCACCGCCTGGCGCTTTTCAAGAGCCATGCAAACTAGCACCATTCGTTAATAGAACGTATTTGGAGAGCAAGTTAAGAACTCTGAGAGCTTATTCTTTTACTCTCTATTATACGTTTCGCCTAATGCGGCTGGGGCTGACAGCTTGGCTCCTGTGAAAGCAAGAGTCAGGAGAGTAAGAAGGTAAGGCAATATAAGGACAAACTGGTATGGGAGGATCGACCCTAGAGCTTGGAGGTGAAACTGGAGAGCTGTAGCGCCGCCGAAGAAGAGTGCAGCAGCAAATACTCCATTTGGTTTCCAGCGCCCAAAGATAACAATTGCAAGTGCGATAAATCCACGACCAGCTGACATGCCTTCTATGAAAGTGTTTGCATAGGCGAGCGAGAGATAACTTCCAGCAATCCCTCCTAGAAATCCTTCAACTAATATAGTTAATGTTCTTGTCCAATATATAGAAATACCCAAAGTTTCAGCCGCTTGCGGATGTTCACCTACAGCTTGAATTTGTAAGCCGCCTCGGGTGTAAAAAAGAAAAAAATTAAAGAAAGGGACCAAGAAAATTGAGAGATAAACTAAGAGAGTATGTTGGAAGAAAATTGGTCCAAAAAAGGGTAGTTCACTAAGGAATGGGATAGGAAACGGAGTAAAGGATGTAACAATGAGGGCCTGTCCGGTGACTCCAAAAAGCCCCCGATACAGCACCCCAGTAACCCCAGTGGCAAAAAGATTAATACTAACGCCAGCAACGATTTGATTTGCTGCCAAGCCAACCGCGATAAAAGCAAAAAGCATGGCTAACAACATGCCGCTTATTCCACCCAAGAACAGTCCGACAAGCGGAGAGCCGGTGAAGTAACTGCCGACCATACCAGCAAAGGCGCCACAAAGTAGGAGTCCTTCAAGACCGATATTGATCACTCCTGCGCGTTGGGCCAGTGTTTCTCCTTGGGCGGCTAAAAGGAGTGGGGTGGTCGCGACTAGAGTAGCGTGCAACAGTGCGATACTGTTAGAGACTAAAGTAGAAAGCACATCTGTAGACATAAAAGAAGGAGAAAAGTAGGGAAGGAAAAAGAGAGAGTAGTCCAAAAGGTATTCGCCGTCGCAATTTTTCATTAAGGAATCTTTGCACGGGCTGGGTGCTGTACGCAGCGAGAAAAAAGACGACAATCGATTGAATTACTGAGACTAGCACAGAAGAAATTCCAGCGTTTCTTTGCATGGCTCCGGAGCCTGCTTCCAGCGCGCCGAAAAAAATTGCGGCAAAGATGACGCCTAACGGGGAACGTTGGGCCACGAGTGCGACTGCAATAGCGGTGTAGCCATATCCGGGGGAGAATTTTTCATAGACTCTTTGTGTGACTCCACTTACCTCAACTCCTCCTGCAAGTCCAGCCAAAGCCCCACTGACGGCAAAGGCAAGAAAGATCTGACGCTCTATAGGAATGCCCGCAAAGCGCCCGGCTATGGCATTTGCTCCGGTGATTCTGAGTTTCAGACCTGCCTTAGTGCGAAAAAGGAAAAGGTGCACGCCGATGGCGGCTAGAAGCGCGATAACAATACCAAGATGGAGACGAGTGGGAGGCAGTAACCGAGGGAGCTGAGCTGTGGACGGAAGAGAGTCCGTCTGTGGATACTGAGCCCCTTTTTCCATGAGTGGGCCGTGTACACAATAACTCACAAGGCCCGCTGCAATGAAATTCAACATAATCGTGCTGATTACTTCATTAACACCACGTCTATTTTTCAGTATAGCCGCACCGGTGGCCCAAAGACCACCTCCACACATGGCGGCGAAACACAAGAGGAAGACGCCGAGTGGGTGCGGCAATGTCGAGATGTGTTGTCCAATCCAGGCAGCTGTTAAAGCTCCAAGCAAAAATTGTCCTTCGGCTCCGATGTTCCATAATCCTACATGGAGGGCAAAAGAGACAGCCAAGCCTGTGTAGAGCAAAGGGCACGCTTTGACGAAGGTTTCAGACAAACGATATGCGTCGCCTCCAGCACCGTTGAGGAGGGCTGAGAAGACCGCACTTGCACTAAAGCCGCTTAGCCAGAGGCCTAGCGTCACAACAGTGAAAGCTGAAAAGAGTGCGAGTAGAGAAGAAAAAAACGCAGCCAGGTGTATCACTGGTGAGTCTCCCAGACTCCGCTCATCATTTGGCTTATTTCTTCTCGATCCGTTGTTGGTGGAACGGGTCCTTGGAGGCGCCCTTGATAGAGTACGTAGACAAGATCGCTGAGGGATAGAATTTCATCAAGATCTGTTGAGATAAGAAATACACCTGCCCCATGAGCTTGACGTTCTCGCAGCTGTTGGTGGATGTATTGAGTCGCTCCAATGTCAAGTCCTCTACTGGGATTAGCAGCGATGATAACAGATGGTTCCGTTGAGAGTTCTCGCGCAATGATTAGGCGTTGCTGATTGCCGCCAGACAAGGTTGCTACGGGTTGATGTGGAGAAGCGGGAATAATCGAGAAGCGGGTGATCTGTTCCTCGGCAAAACGGCGCATATTTGACGAGGACAACAGAAATCCATCCGTAAGGGTCGAAAGCGATAGGGTGTTGGCGAGGAGATTCTCCTCAATAGAGAGGCTTAGGGCAAGTCCCTCTTTCCGACGGTCATGAGGAATGATGGCTACTCCAGCCGTACGAAGCGTAAATGGAGTAGGATGTTTAACACGTTTGCCTTTAATGGAGAGGATTTCTTGTCCTGGGGTGCGCAAGCCGATTAATGATGCAGCTAGTTCTGTTTGTCCGTTGCCGTCAACTCCAGCAATACCGACGATTTCTCCGGAATGGAGCACAAGGGGAGCATTCTGTTGGAATCTTTTGTTTTCTTCTTCTAGTTTTCCTTCTGACAAAGAAAAGTTTTCTAGTACCAAGAGTGGCGGAGCGGGATGCTGTTGTGAGGAAGTGGTAGTAGCTTTGGGAGAAGACGGGAACTCAGCGATGGGAGATTCAACCATCAGATTTGCCAGCTCCAGGGCTGAACACGAGCGTGTTTCTCGTGTCGTGATGAGTCGCCCACGTCGAAGAATTGAGAGTCGATCGCTGATGGCGAGCACCTCTGGGATTTTATGAGTAATCAAAAGGATGAGGTAACCATCTTGTTTGAGTTTTCGGAGTGACTCAAAGAGGTTGGAGACTTCACTCGGCGTGAGCACGGCCGTTGGCTCGTCTAAAATGAGTACACGCGCCTTTGTTGCTAGTGCTTTTAAAATTTCAACTCGTTGTTGCGCTCCGACTGAAAGAGTTGAGATTGGGGCATTGGGATCCTTGAGTGCAATACCGTATTGGGCAGCTAGGTCGGAGACTTCTTGAGTAAGTTTTTTTTTCTTCACTGTTGCATAGATTTTACCAGGTAAAGCAAGGAGAATATTTTCAGCAATCGTAAGAGTTGGCACGAGCATGAAATGTTGGTGGACCATCGCGACGCCAACCGCGAGGGCGTCGCGCGCAGAAGAGAAGGTTTGCTGCTGTCCATATAGCGAGATGGTTCCTGCATCTGGGCGGTAGAGACCCGAGAGCAGGTGCATCAGAGTAGACTTACCAGCTCCATTTTCTCCTAATAGGGCGTGAATTTCGCCAGCATTAAAGTCGAGAGAGACTTGGTCAACAGCACGAACTCCTGAAAAGGTTTTTGACAGTTCGCGCAATGACACTTCTTGCATAGACTCAAACTGAACGAGGAGGATGGAGAGATCAGTGTTCGCTCAACGAGTATTGACTGGAGTAAACTCGACAGTAGGAACTAATAACGAACCCTTAGCTATTTGTTCCTGAGTTGAGGCGAGAAGAGCTTGTACATCCAAAGAAAGGCGATCTTTTAAGGCTGCATTGTAGACTAGAGAAATAACGCCCTCTTTTATACCCAGCTGCATAATATGTCCTTGAAAGCTTCCTTTCTGAACTTCTTCAGCAACCTGTAGGAATGCCGTAGGGATATCAATGACGCCGCTTGCAAGGATTACGTCGGGAGCAATATCATTCTGATTCTTGTTTGCTCCCAGCGCAATCACTTTTTTTTCTTGGGCGGCTTGGAAAGCTCCTAGGCTTGCGGCATCAGCATTAGGAAAGATGACGTCACAGTTTTGTTCTATGAGTGCACGAGCCGCTTGTTTGGCTGCTCCTACATCGTCCCAATTCCCGATGTATGTCACGACGACTTGGAAATCTGGTCTAATACTTTTCGCTCCGGCTTCGAAGGCGAGGAAGGTGCTCTTTAGCGGGGGAATTTCTACTCCGCCAATTGCACCTACTTTTCCTGTCTTTGAGAGGTGAGCACTCATCATTCCCATAAGATAGGTAGCCTGTTCAAGCATGAAACGCATGGGTGCGACGTTCTTCCGAACTGTACTGCCAGAAGTTGTAATAAAGACAGTTTGCGGGAAATCAGCCCCCACCTTAGCAGCAGCGTCTTGAAATTCAAAACCATGCCCAAAGACTAACTGAAAGTTGCGGCTGGCGTAATCACGAAACGCCTCCTCAAACTCAGCGGGAGTTTTAGTTTCTACTTGGCTTATATCCGCATGCAGTGTGTCACGAATTTTTGTTAGTCCTTCATATGCTAGGGCGTTCCAACCTGCATCGCTGACGGGGCCCGGAGTAAGTAAAGCGACGCGAAACCCAGATGAAGAGGATTGCTGTGGCAAGGGGGATGAATTACAGCCTCCTATAATATTGAGAACAAAGATCAGCCCAAATAAGTTGAGGATGTGGTTTTTTCTCACAGAATCCCTAACGGAGGCATCAAAACGATTTCATCTGTGTAAATCGTAGGAGGTTGACTGATGACGCCAAGCATTGCTTCTGCGACATCTTCCGGTGAGAGCATTTTGCCGCGATCTAGATCACCACCACTTTTGTCCCATAACGGGGTATCTACTGCTCCAGGAATTACTGCTGTTACCTTGATACCTTGTGCACGGACTTCCGCGGCCATGACTTTTGTAAAGCCCAAAGCGCCAAATTTCGAAGCCGTATAAGCTGTTGAGTTCGGTAGAATCATCTGGCTTGCAATAGACAAAACGTTGAGGATGTGACCTTGCTTTTGAGGAAGCATGACGCTCAACGCATGTTTGCAACAGAGATAAACGCCGCGGAGATTGGCAGTAACGATAGCGTCCCAATCTTCGGTGCGGGATTCAATGAGAGGACCAAACACAGCGCCACCGGCGCTTGTCACTAGAACATCAATTCGCCCAAAACGATTAACAGTTTGAGCAATCAGATTTTTGACCTGTACTTCGTTCCCGACGTCAGTGGGGATTGCGAACGCGGTCCCTCCGGCAGCGACGATAGTCTGGACTGCCGTGTCTAGATTTTGTTGTGTTCTAGCGGCGAGCACTACTTGAGCTCCAGATCGAGCGAGGGCGAAGGCAGTGGCTCGACCAATACCAGAGCCAGCACCAGTGATGAGAGCGACACGGTCTTGTAAATTAGGCATAGTCACTCGCCATAATACTCGAAAAAGTTTTTGGGAGTTTCCCACAGGCCTAAGCGAACCAACTGAGCGCCTAGTTGGGGCTGCAGGAGATTCCAGATGACCTGCACGATATTTTCGCCGGTGGGATTAAGTGCCTGAAATTCCGCTGTGTCTTCATTAAGATGTTTATGATCGAAGCGTTCAAGGACCTCATTTTGGACCGTTTGCATTAATTCCCCAAGGTCCATAATCATCCCTGTTTGTGGATTAATTGTTCCTTTAACTGTTACTTCAAGTTCGTAATTGTGGCCATGTCCGTGCAGATTGTTACATTTGCCAAATACTACTTGATTTTCTTCATCCGAAAGAGCGGTACTGTGCAAGCGATGTGCAGCACTGAAGCCGAAGGTTTTTGTCAAAGTGACCATGGGGTTTCCTTCTCCACTATGAATCTCTGCCCAAAGGGTTGGTTCTTCATAGAGTCTCACTTGAGCCAAATGATGGGAGGCAGATTCTGCACGAAGCTGTTCTTCCATGCGACTATATATGTAGGAGACTAAGTTTTCCGTTGTGGGGACTTGTTCGTGAAAAGCAGGGTGATCGAGATTAATGAATTTGTGATCAAATTCGCTGCTGATCTCTTTCAGCATGCGGTCGAGTTCTTTGATGTTCAATACCATACCGGTGCGAGGGCCCATGCGGCCGTTAAGCGTTACTCTGAGGACATAGTTGTGTCCGTGGCCATAAGGACTTACGCATTTCCCAAAAGTACGGCGGTTTTCTTCATCTGAGAACGCGGGGTTCCAGTACCGATGGGACGATTCAAATTCGACTAATCGAGTTAGGTAATGCATTGTTTGGAAACAGGATGCAAAAAACCCTCCGGAGCGTCAAGAGGGCAAGTTGCTGAGGACACAGCTAGCAGATGACGTTGGAGGAAGCTTTCAGAAGAGATAAAGATACTGATTGCTGATCATTTTTACATAATTTTTTAAAGAAGACTTTATCTTTGGTTGAAGTGAGGTGGATGAGCTTTTTCCTACGAAGCGCCAGTAAGGGCTTGAAGAACGCGGATGATCTTCGCTATTTCCTCTTCTTTGATATCTTCGGGAAGTTCTAATATTACTCGTCGATTAAGACCTAGAGGGATTTCTTGACGACATAAAGTAGAGCGGTCTTCTCGCATAGCAGCCTGGGAGAGAGGATTGTGGTTTTTCAGGGGCTGCATGGGTGTCTGCTCTAAGGTAGGGGAGGGAGGAGTTTGTGGCAGGGATTGAGGGAGAGCAGAAAACGTTGAAAACGAAGCACTGCGGAGTTGAAAAAGTCCAGCGAGGCGACAGGATTCGAGAAACGCCTTAGCGACTGTTTCTGCGTTTTTTTTTTGTGAA
>CAZUFQ010000087.1:7872-13134 GCA_964618735.1 uncultured Enterobacteriaceae bacterium | reverse complement strand
CATGAATCGTATCGCGAAGGGATTGAGTGACGACGATATCAACGCGTTAGCGGCGTATGTTGCTACGAGGTAGACTCATTAAGGACCTCCCCGAAGGATTTGACACGAAAGACTTGCAAGAGGCGAAGACGCTGCTGGAGAAGCTAGAAAAATGAAGATGGATTTGGAGCTGAAACGATGCTAACCCGACGCCAATTTTTGCGGTTTACCGCCAGCTTGCCTCTGGTTAGCGCGCTGCCGCACCGAGTGTGGGCCAAGCCGCGCGCCCGCGTGGTCGTCGTCGGCGGCGGCTTCGGCGGGGCGACGTGCGCGAAGTATCTGCGTCAGGCCGACCCAACGCTCGAGGTCACCCTTGTCACCCCGACTCGTCAGTTCATCACCTGCCCGTTCAGCAATGTTGCGCTGGTGGGCCTGCGCGACCTGAAATCCTTGACTTATACGTACGACAAGCTCCGGCAACGCTACGGAGTACGCACCATATACGCCTCAGCAACCGAACTTGACCCCACCACACATGTAGTGAGACTGAGCAGCGGCTCAACCCTTACCTATGATCGATTAGTGCTGGCTCCCGGCGCCGAAATAAATTGGGAGGCGTTAGAAGGATATGATGTCACCGCCAGCAAAATTTTCCCGCATGCGTGGGAAGCTGGATTGCAAACCACGTTACTGCACCACCAACTTCAGGCGATGCCAAATGGAGGGCTCGTTGTCATCACAGCCCCGGAAAATCCCTATCGCTGCCCGCCGGGTCCGTATGAGCGCGCTAGCCTCATCGCAAATTATCTAAAAACATACAAACCAAAGTCGAAAATCTTACTACTTGACGCCAAAGACACCTTCACTAAACAGCCGCTTTTTTTGGCGGCATGGAAACAGCGCTATCGAGGACTGCTGCAATGGGTCTCAGGATCACAAGGCGGTCGCGTGGTGAAAGTTGATATTCCGACTCTTACTGTGCACACCGAGTTCGATAAGTACAAACCTAACGTGGCGAACATCATTCCCCCGCAACGTGCTGCGGCAATCGCTCGGGCTGTTGGGCTTGATGACGGTAAGGGCTGGTGTCCAGTTAAGGCCAGTACGTTTGAATCGACTGTCCATGCCGACATTCATATCATCGGCGACGCCGCTATTGCCAACCCCATGCCCAAATCCGCGTTTAGCGCCAATAATCAAGCCAAGGTTTGCGCGGCGGCCATTGTCGCCTTGCTACAAGGTCAGCCGCCGCCAGCCCCGGCTCTCATTAACACCTGTTATAGCCTGGTGGCGCCAGACTACGGCATTTCCATTGCTGCGGTCTACCAGGTAGAAAACGATGCAATTACGATCGTCCCAGGTTCGGATGGTATCAGTCCGCTCAACGCGCCGGCTAAAACCCGAGCTCTCGAAGCGGAGTATGCTCAGTCGTGGTACGCCAACATCACGGCGGATACGTTTTCTTGAATGGCATGCGATTTATTTTGGGAGCAAGTTTTCTTGTTATCGTAATAGTATCCAATGAGCCTATGCGTGTGGGCTTGTCCGTCATTCCCGCGCAGGCGGGAATCCAGTATGCCCTTCCTGGATTCCGGGTCGCGGCCTGCGGCCTTGCCCGGAATGACGGGGAACCAGAAGTACGTGGCCCGCTCGAAGGGAACGCCGCCTCTCAGAAGGTCTTTTGCGCCGCCCAAAACAACGAGCCCTTAGTCCTCTATACCATTGAGAATGGAACCATCCCCGCACCGTTGACGAACCAACCAGGCGATCCAGAACAAGGACGTCGTCTCGTGCTTGATCGCGAAAAAGGCGACTGTATTGTTTGTCACGCCATGCCGCTCCCTGAACGACAATTTCATGGCGCGATAGGTCCGCCTTTGGATAGCGTGGGAAGCCATTACTCAGCAGCAGCCCTGCGTTTGCGCTTGGTCAATCCAAAAGTCCTCAACCCGCAGACGCCGATGCCAGCGTACTACAAAGTGGAGGAATTATATCAAGTTCTCAGTCGCTATGAGGGAAAGCCGATTCTGACCGCGCAAGAGATCGAGAATGTCATCGCCTATCTGCTCACTTTGCAGGAAACATCGCCGTCTTTACCCAGAAGCATGAGCGAAGCGCCCACAATTCCAGCTCCGGCCCCATACGCCGTCGACGGTCGTCGCTCAGGCTACACTTACCTATCTGAAGACAATCAGCGCTTGCAAAATGATGAGTTCGCCAATCCAGGGTTCCTCTGGGTAGAGCGGGGGCGCACCCTGTGGGATCAGACCGACGGCGCCACAAAAAAATCCTGCGCCACTTGTCATGGAGAGGCGACAACCAGCATGCGTGGAGTACGAATACGATACCCACGCTTCGATGACCGCCGAGGAAAACTAATCAACCTTGAACAACAGATCAATCGATGTCGAGAAGAACGCCAGCAAGTCGCACCGTATCCATACGAGTCCGAGGCCCTGTTGGCGCTCACCACTTTTGTCAGTTTTCAGTCACGCGGGCTCCCGATCTCGGTCCAGTTCGATGGTTCTGCGCAACCGTTTTTAGAAGCTGGAAAAGCCTTTTTTATGCGCCGTCGCGGCCAGCTTGATTTAGCGTGCACGCATTGTCACGACCAACAAGCGGGACAACGGTTACGAGGCGATGTTATCAGCCAGGGACAGAGCAACGGGTTTCCCATCTACCGCCACACTTGGCAAACCTTAGGGTCCGGGCACCGCATGTTTGCGTGGTGTAATAACGCCGTGCGCGCCGAACCGCTTCCTTACGGGGCGGATGACTATGTCAATCTTGAATTCTACCTCGCGTGGCGCGGTCGCGGGCTCCCTATAGAAGCTCCTGCGGTGCGACGCTGAGCCGTGAGGCATCGGCGTCCAGTTCCCCCTGAGTGCATACCAAAATTCTGTCTTTGAGAGATAAGCACGCCAGGGGAATGACCAGAAAACTGATAGGGGTCTGTTACTCATCGCGCGACTTGACACCGCGTGCATGAAGCGAGTAATAGCAAGTCTATTACCGAATGTCATTACTTTGTGGTTTCTCGATCGTCCGATTGGCGTCAATGTTGGCCTAGAGGGTGAGTTGGATTCTTTTCTGTCTCTAATCCAGAGTCGTCTTTCCTCTGACGAGGAGCAACATGCCTCATCGGAGAAGAGAACTGATTATACTGCAGAAGTCAGAGCCGAACAGGTGCGATTTCTGTACGCCCAGAACCCTGCGGCGCTGGTTGCTGCGGTTGTGAGCGGCAGCATCATTGCGGTCATTTTGCGTCAGAGTATTTCCTCTCCTTGGCTCTTCTTTTGGTTCACTTTTCACCTGAGCGTTATTCTGCTGCGTAGCCTGCTTACTCGCAGCTATCGGCGCGCCGCTCCTGAGGTTACTCAGTCCCGTCCTTGGTGGCTTCGCTTTTTCGTCGGAGCGGGTTTTGGCGGGATCAGTTGGGGACTGATCCCGATACTCTTTTTTCCGCTTCTCTCACCATTCCAACAAATCTTCCTCTCACTTATTTTGATTGGTATTGTGGTGAGCTCCGTCCCTATGTTGTCCATTGATCTCCCTTGCTTTCTTGTATTTCACTTGCCCATTTTCCTTCTGACCGCGCTCCGATTGATGCAATACAGCGAGACCCCTTTTCTCTTTTTCGCGCTTGCTCTGATCCTTGAGTGCATGTTTTTTCTTACCTCGTACAGACAGCAGACCTCCTTTATCCATTCCCATCTGCTACATCTCAACAATCAAGACTTAATCCGCAACCTCTCGATTGCCAAGGAGCAAGCAGAAGCCGCCAATCGCGCAAAGTCCCAATTTCTCGCCACGATGAGTCACGAAATTCGCACCCCCATGAATGGCGTGCTGGGGATGACGGAGTTGCTCCTCGACACCGAGTTAACGGAGAAGCAGCGGCATTTTGCCGAGACCATCCATCATTCAGGCGAATCTCTCCTCAATGTTATCAACGATATTCTCGACTTCTCTAAGATCGAAGCTGGCAAACTTGAACTGGAATCCCTTGACTTCGAGTTCCGCTCTCTTATTGGGGAGATCGTCGATTCCTTCAGGGAACGGGCTCACAAAAAACAAGTTGAACTCCTCACTGAGATTGCTCCTGATGCGCCGCGCATCTTGTATGGCGACCCCCATCGCTTACGGCAGATCCTCACCAATCTCATAGGGAACGCCATTAAGTTTACCGAACGAGGCCGTGTCGTTGTCAAAATAGAAAAAAAAACAAAAATGGAAGGCCTAGGCCCAGAAGTGAGCGCCCTCCCTTTCCTGTATTTTTATCTCCCGGCTCAGTCTTTCAGTCTCTTGTATTTTTCCGTCCATGACACCGGCATTGGCGTTTCTCCCGAGGCCCAGCGTCACCTTTTTCAACCATTTACCCAAGCCGATGGATCAACGACGCGGAAATATGGCGGGACGGGATTAGGCCTCACCATCGCCAAACAACTCATCGAGATCATGGGTGGTCGCATTGGCGTAGACAGCACTCCAGACGTTGGCTCCACTTTCTGGTTTACGATCCCCTTCCAAGAGCGGCCAGTTCCATTCGTTGATAATGTCTACCCAGAAGGAAAACCAACGCTGGACCTCTATGAGGCGCTAACGTCCTCTTTCCAACTCGGCCTTACTGTTCTCCTAGCGGAGGATAACCTGGTCAATCAAGAAGTTGCGCGAGGGATGCTGGAAAACCTTGGTTGCCATGTCACTGTTGTTAATAATGGGTACGGAGCACTTTCTGCTCTGGAGAAACATTTCTACGATATTGTCTTTATGGATTGGCAGATGCCGGAACTCGATGGGTTAACCGCTACACATCTCATTCGCGCCAAAGAGACCCGCGATCACTTCCCGCACTTGCCCATTATCGCCCTCACCGCCAACGCCATAGAAGGCGACCGCCAACAGTGTCTCGCGGCAGGGATGGATGATTATCTCAGCAAACCATTTGATCAAGAACAACTCCTCGCGGTCTTGCAACGCTGGGCTCCGGCAACGACAGCCGCCGCCGTCCAACTTCCCTTTCACTCCACGTCATCCTCCAAGTCCTCGATTCCAGCGCAGCCAACTTCCCTGGCGTTCGACCCCGCACGACTCTCGGCGATCCGGGCTTTGCAGCTTCCTCATAAGCCCGATTTGGTTTACAAGGTTATTGAGCAATACTTCAATTCGACCCCCTCTTTACTCCAGGCCGTTCACCGCGCCATCGCCCAGAAGGATGCGGCGGCGTTGTTCCGGGCCGCGCATAGTCTCAAATCGAGTAGCGCCCAAATCGGCGCTGTTCAG
>CAZUFQ010000087.1:0-7772 GCA_964618735.1 uncultured Enterobacteriaceae bacterium | reverse complement strand
GCCCCGGGGATAAATTCCGAGCACGCGAAAAAGAAAACTCCCGAAGATTGCGCCAAAGACGCCAACGACCATATCGCCAACAACGCCAAAACCGCGGCCTTTCGACAACTGCCCAGCTAACCAACCAGCCGCCCAACCGATTATGAGGAGCCAAATCAGTCGCATATAATTCTCCTCAGCGTTTTTTGAAGCGAGGCACAAGCATGCCGTTGCCCGCAGTTTCCCAGGTGAGGACTACTTCCATACCGATACGAATCTCTTCGGGCACAGCATCGATAAGATTACTGACCAGACGCGCATGACCACATTCGGGAAAGGCCACAATCACGATATTATACGGCACGGATTCCGCCATCGCCGGGTGTGCTGGATGATGAACGATGGTGAAACTAAACACGACGCCCTGCTCTGGCGCAGGGATCCACTCAGAAGTAAATGAACGGCAGTGAGCACACACCGGGGCGGGAGGGTGGCGAAATCGTCCACAGGAACCGCAACGTTGGAAACGCAACTCGCGCTGTTGGCAGTAGTGCCAGAATGCTTGGTCATCAACATTCGGTTGCGGTCCAGGAATCGCCCCAGGTAAGTAGGCTGCGGATGTCATGTTCATACTCCTAAAATTGCTGCGCTGAGCGGCGACGCGCTGAGCCCCGCAGTCACCAAACAGACTTCGGCGTCTTTCACTTGTGAAGAAGATTCGCCGCGCAGCTGCCGAACACCTTCCACGGCGAGATTGAGTCCGTGAATATAGGCTTCCGACAGATGCCCGCCCGAAGTATTCAAAGGGATGCTTCCATCAGGCCAGCGAATAGCGCCAGCGGCGACAAAAGGGCCGGCTTCACCACGTCCACAGAAACCAAAATTCTCCAGCGTCATCAGCACCAAGCCGGTGAAGTGATCGTAAATCTGCACAGTATCAACATCAGCTTGGGTCACACCCGCTCGATTGAACAGTTCTTGCGCCAGCAGCTTGCCATTCCCAGCGCCATATTCGTCGATAGGCATATTATGGAACCCCAAGGCTCCATCACTCCAGCCGGGGTTCCCACCTTGTGCAGCGGCCAGAATTCGCACCGGCTTCTTTCGTAAATCGCGCGCACGCTCCAAGGTTGTCACAATCAACGCACAGGCGCCGTCATTCTCTTGGCAACAATCAAACAGTCGTAAGGGCGAAGCGATGATGCGCGAGTTGAGGTAGTCGTCCATCGTCATCGGACGTCCCCGCATCACTGCACGCGGATTGCGTTGAGCGTTCTCTCGGCATACGAGCGCCACTTCCCCCAAATGCTCTTGCTTCGCGCCAAATTCATACATGTAGCGCTGCACCAAGGGCGCAATCATGATTGGCGGCGAGAACATGCCGAAGGGAACGACAAAGTTGAGATGCGGCAGTTCATTGTATCCGCCCGCTTGACCATAACGATGCCCGGGACCCTGACACAACGAGCGAAAGACCGCAACGTAGTGCGCCTGACCAGATTCCACCGCCATAGCGGCATGGGCAATAGCGCCACAGGCGCCAGAGCCGCCGCCGCCCCACACCATCGAGGTAAACCCGAGACGAGGCAGCCCTAACGCGTGCTGCATCAGCCACGGCAAACTGGAGTCATTAGAAAATGAGGAAAGGCCGTCAATCTGTTCAATGGCAAGACCAGCGTCTTGCGTCGCGTTGAGTACGGCTTCGCACGCGAGACTCCACTCGCCGCGCTCGCCCATACGACCCCACTTCGTGTACGGCGTTTCTCCAATCCCCACGATACATTCTTGCCGTGCGTTATCAATCATAGCTCTTTCGTTCCTTGAATCTGAGGCTATAGCATTTTGCCGTTTCCTTCTGCAGGCCGCTGATGTCCTTGACGCTCACGACTCAGCTCGGCTACTAAATACGGGCGTGGTTAAACATAAAATTTTTAAGGTAAGGAGGCGTGATATGCCAACACCACAATCCGCGATTCTCAATAGAAATATGGGCGAGCACCAGTGGTACGTGCATTTGAGCCGCGTCGATGGCGCCGATCTCAAGGTCATCAAGTCCGTCATTCGGCAGCTACGTCAGACCTGTGCGCTCCCAGGTAGGGAAATCAACTTGGTCCTCGGTATTGGGCCAACACTGCTCAAAGATTTGACCAAAGATATTCCGAATGACTTTCAGCCATTTGAGACTATCAAGTCGATTGATGGCAGCGGTCGAGAGGCGAAGGGCACACAGGAAGAACTCCTCTTCTGGATGAACAGTGCGCACAAAGACCAGATCTGGAAGGCACAGTGGGATGCGCGCCAAGCCCTTAGAGGACACATGAAGGTTGCTCGCGAGACGATGACCTTCATCTACGGGAATTCGCTTGATATGACCGGCTTCATCGACGGGACAGGAAATCCTGCAGTTGAAAGGGACACTGAAGTCGCCACCGTTCCAGATGGACAACCAGGAGCGGGCGGCAGCTTCATTCTTGCTCAGCGCTGGGTGCATGATCTTGAGGGTTGGGAGAAACAGTCTATCCCAGAACAGGAAGGGGTCTTCGGCCGCACAAAGGCGGACTCTACTCGTCTGGATATTCAGCCTGCCCACTCTCATCTCGCCCACGTCGAGCTGCGTCAAGGGGCGACAGGCGACGCCACCAAGCCGAAACGCGACGAGGTTACACGGCGCTCCACGCCGTATGCGTTCCACGATGGCACGGTCGGTTTGTATTTCATGGCGTTCTGTAAGGCCCAGGCTCCGCTCCGCGAACGGCTCCGCGCGATGTACGGCGCCGATGGCGGTGTGCGCGACAAGCTTACGGACTATAGCAATCCAGCTTCTGGTTCGTTCTACTTTGCTCCGTCGGTGGAAACGCTTGATGCTGCTTTTGCGTAACCACTGATGCTCGTTCAGCAAAGACGCCTCAATGAGGCGTCTCCCGACCTACTCCACTCGAATTCTGGTTCTTCAACCCTCGTCCGTCCGGATAAGCTAAGTCTTAGTATTTTCCTCTCCCATTGACACTTCTTCATGACCAAAAGGAGGGATTATGGTGCGAAGCACACGGTGGTTCATTAACATAACGACCGGATTACTTTTGGCTATACTCTTTGGCGCAGTCGAAGCGTGAAGATTCCCGATCTTTCTGGGATCGCATTTTGCCGGGATTACTCTCACCATACTCACCATAGATGTAGATGTAGATCTCTTCCCTGTTGACGCCCACGAGAAGATAAACTCTGTTTGATCAATGTTGACTGAGAATGAGACTCTTGGGCTCCTGGGACCACTGACTTGTCAGTCTGTCGTCGGAGGAATTCCTCAAGATTCAGCCTAGGCTTGTCCTGACGGCGCTTTACTCTCGGTGGGACTGATCCAATTCTGAAACAAGAGTATTTTTTCCATAATAGTTAGGTCAAGGAGGACCTATGATACGGAACACACGATGGGTCGTCAGCATTTTGACCGGCTTGCTGCTGGCTACCTCTTTTAGCAAAGTTGAAGCTAGGCCAGTTCGCATACCTTTCGAGGCAGTTTTTGGCGGAACTTCTCTCACTATAGATATGGACCTCTTCCCGGTTGGCGCTCCTGACGGAACAAAAGCTGCTCAGTCAACGTTGAGTATCAATGGAATTCTTGGGCTCCTGGGACCACTGACTTCTCAGGCTGTTGTTGAGACTATTCCTCAAGCTCCAACCCAGGCCTGTCCTGGCGGCGTCTTCATTATAGATATAACTAACCCTAATAATCCAAAGGGATTTGGGGTCAGCACATCTACCTTTCCGAACGGCGACCAACTCTATGGTCGAACTCTTACCCGGACTCAATGCAACAACACACAGGGAGGATTTACTGGATTTGATACTGCCGAGATCCTTGGAGGAACCGGACAGTTTGCAGAAGCCTCAGGGACTGTCACGCTCACCTATGAAGGTTTCACATGGGTCTTTGACAATAATGTAAAGCAAGGGTTTTTTTCACTCAGTGGTACGTTGAAAGGAACGCTCTTCCTTCCCAAATGAGGAGAACAGTATGTTTGAAGGTTTTACTCGCCACATGATCGATACCACAGGCGCAACGATTAATGTCGTCACAGCTGGACATGGATCGCCTGTCTTACTACTGCATGGATATCCGGAGACTCACACGATGTGGCATAAAGTCGCGCCGCGACTCGCTGAGGAATTCACTGTCGTCGTTCCTGACCTCCGGGGCTATGGCGATAGCAGTAAACCAGCGGATGGGGAGAATCATTTCGGCTATTCCAAGCGGGCCACGGCGCAGGATCAAGTCGAGGTCATGCAACATCTCGGGTTCAACCAGTTTGCCGTGGTTGGTCATGATCGCGGCGCGCGAGTTGCGCACCGCCTTACACGTGACCATCCTGAACGGGTTATCAAATTGGCGGTTCTTGATATTATCCCAACGTATACGGTCTATCAAAATGTGAACAAAGCCCTGGCGACGGCGTATTACCACTGGTTCTTTCTTATCCAACCGGCGCCGCTTCCAGAAACATTGATTGGCTCAAACGCCGAGTTCTACCTCAACTCGATGCTGGGCTTGGGGAAACTCAAGCCACAGGCAATCACGCCTGAAGCCTTCGCTGAATATCTTCGCTGTTTCCGCAATCCGGCGACAATTCACGCTACTTGCGAAGATTACCGCGCCGGCGCCACGATAGACCTTGAGCACGATGAAGCTGATCTTGACCGGAAAATAACCTGCCCTGTGCTTACCCTGTGGGGAGAAAAAGGGTTTCTCCATAAACGTCACGATGTGACGGCGATTTGGCGCGAGCGTGCTGTTGATGTACGAGGGAAAGCGCTGCCATGCGGCCACTTCCTGCCTGAAGAGGCTCCGGAAGAGACGCTGGCGGAACTGAGAAGCTTTCTCAAGACCTAGAGTCTGCAGGGGCGTGGCGGCGCCGCGCCCCTACGAAAGCAGGACGTATCTCTACGAAATCCGCTATTCCTCTAGACCGAAGAGACGCCGCGCATTCTCACCGAGCACCTTTCGGGCGCGTTCCGGTCCTAGCTCTCGCACGAGGGGCACGAGTCCTTCATTGTAGGTCTCTTGCCCTTCGACATTGGGCGGATGCCGACAATAATGATGGGGGCCATCAACTGACGCATCAGAGCCGAACAACACGCGTTCCGCATTTGTCTCTTCCACTAATCGCAGCGCCTCTCGCCAACTGCACCATGACGTCTCCAGATATAAATTCGTTTGCTCGCGGACATGCTGGGCCGCTCGACGTCGTCCTTCTGTCGGCCCTAGATACGTGTGATACAGAATGACCGGCACCGTAGGGAACCGTTCCGCCAGACGACGAATGTGGTCCGGGTCCGCATCTCCAGGTGCGCTGTGACACGCCACCGGGCAACCTGCTTGCGCTGCAATCTCCATATAGGGATCGAGCGCAGCGTCATCGGCGTGATACTCATCGACCGTCGGGTGGAGTTTAATACCGATGAAGCCGTTCTGTAAACGTGAAGTGACCTCGTCTACTTGAGTCTCACCTGGTCTCACCCAGACCAACGGGAAAAGACCCGTATCGAGCCATTTGATGCGGTCAAGCGCGGCATTATCGATCCACGAGACAATACCAGAACTCATCCCAGCCGACGCCATAGCGGTGCGAAGGCTGCCAAGCCCTAATTCACCTCCTCCTCGGCCGCTCACATGCATGTGCGCGTCCAGCGGCTCGAAGTCGATCCAGAGCCGATAGTCCGCGTCCAGATTATTGTCCCATCGCGTTCCATTTGTCACGACACAGTCGAGTGAAAGATGATTCGCGCACGCCAACGGCTCGGTCGCCGCGAGCCCAGGTTCAATTACTTCGAGTTTGACTTCGTGAATGGGCTCCCGCCAACCGTCAAATCCATAATGTAACCGCAAATTTGGACCGGAGAGCGGGCCGCGATAGGCCACACGGAGTTGCGTACTCCCATTGTGGCCAGTTTTTATCCAACTGATCGTTGGCGTCTGAGTTTTCCTCATGCCGCACTGTTATCCTCTCGCTCGTTAGTGCTTCTAGATTTTCCTAGTAGGATGCTCGGAAACGTAAACAGATATCCTACTTCTTTAATTCTTTCACACTCACGTCGCCTAGAGGAAGAGGGCGACAGAGGATTTTTTCAATGATGCAATCGTTCAATGATGCAATAATTTAACGCTGCTGCTCAGTTCTCGATGTTACAGCGTGTGAATCACATACCCCCAATAATCTTCCCACCGTTCGTCGTGGTTCGGACTCCACAGTGCTCCGACATGCCAGCGTTGATGGACTTGCGCGCCTTTGGGACCATAGATCTTGCCGACATATCGGCGTGGCATTGGAAGCGACTTTAGCATCTCGGAGCGCGTGCGCGAGAAGGTTTCCTTGTCCTCGGATCCATAGAATTTGTGGGATCGGTACGGACTGTCTTCTCCGAAATGGGAGATAAAATTATGTTCCTCAGTGGGTTGGTACTGCGGCGCATCCCAATCGTAGATGCTCCAGAAGATGCACATGCCGCCCAGATTGCCCTGGAAGTCGAGATACTCCACCTCTTTGCTCACGATCTCTTCAGTATAGAGAGAACTCTGTTCACGTTTGCCATTGCGAAACACTTCGAAATAATGATGAAAGGAATAGTTCTCTGTGTAGGTGTCCGGCGCGGAAGGATCAGGAATTGCTTTCGGTAAACGGATAATCTTGCGTCGCACGCCGTCATCAGGCAGTTCGACGCGCTCGCTGGTGGTCTGCACATACTGCCCAGACTCATCAACCGTCGTTCCCCCCATGCCGCGGATCAGGGTGCCGCCACGCGGCATAGCGCGAGTCTCGCGGTGGGCTTCCCAGTTCGGCATTTCCCCAAGAGGGGTCCAGGTATAGTGGATATTTACGAGGTCAATGCCCGACTCGGAATCCACATAGGATCTTTTCATATAAAAAGACATAGCCAGCCTCCTTTTATTCCATGGCTCACGTGGTTAGTTGCTGCCAATATCCATCCCGACAAAAATGGGGGTGACGATATGGCCATCGGCCCGCTGCATATCGTCTTCATTCGCCGCCCGAAACGCCTCTGCCGACGACTCACAGCGGAGACACTGGCGGAACGCCGATTCATAGAGATACCGCTCTGTCTCGCTCAGTTGATACCGCGCAAGGAAGCGGTCATTCACCGCTTTCTCCTCTGAAGTCATGACATAATGCACCCAACCGCACTCACAACAAGTGAGGAATCGCCGGTCTCGCAATATCGAACGAGAGTTTTGTATTGATTGGCTCTTGTCTGGCGTCACGGCGCACCTTGCCTCGTTCACGTCAAGACGACGCGATAGTTTTGTAAATCGTTATTATCCCACCGTGCGAAATCATCTTCCGGAAGGGGAGAGTTGGTCCGTAACAATTGATACACGTATTCGACCGTAGCGCCGCGCGGCCCCCAGACTTTGGCGATATAACGACGCGGCAAGGGCACGGTTTGAATCAGCTCGTAGATGGCGTCGTCCGCAATACCTTCGCCTTCCATATCATGGCCGGGTGTTGGGGTAGTCTCTAGCTGTAACCCTTCTAGTTTTGCTTGCGTCCAATTTTGCGCGGCCCAACCATTCACTCCCCAGAGAATCCGAACCTCTGTGATCTTCCCTTCTTGATCGAGATACGGTACTTCCTGGGCAATAATCTCTTCAGTGTAGATTGGCGAGAACTCCTCCCGCCCTCCAAACACGTAGACGAAACGATAATGGAGCTGGTATGCCTCTTTTCCATTCATATACCGTGGAATCTCAATCACAGCCTGACGCACCCGCGGCATAG
>CAZUFQ010000086.1:0-13139 GCA_964618735.1 uncultured Enterobacteriaceae bacterium | reverse complement strand
AAAGATGCGATTTGGCAAAGCTACCACGTAACAAACATAAAATTCCGATGAAGGGTGCGGGGAACGCAAACGGTAAACCCGCCGCAAGGATCGCAATGACAAGATACGAACGCATACTATTTAGCTTCCTCGTCGAGCTGTGTGCTTTTCCTTTTGAGAATCATTAGACTTCCTGTTCATGCTCTCTACTGTACAAAAAGTATAGCATAGCGCCACAGCTCAACTGATTTTCTTAGGAGGCAGAGAAAAAACGCTCTTCCGGCTTGAGTATTTCCTCTGCTGGTGAAGGAATGTTCAGCGCTTTGGCGTAAATATCTCCGTACACAGCGGTTGTTTGCTTCCACAGATATTTCTGTCGCGTCCAGTTTTGGGCGCGTTGTCCCATATCGTGGAGACTGACGTCATCAAGAAGGTGCGCGAGAGCGGCGGTCAGCGCGGCAATATCTCCTGGAGGAAATAAGAGACTGGTTTCGCCAGGCTGGAGCAGTTCCCGGTGCCCGCCGATATCGCTGGCCACAACAGCCTTGCCCATGGCCATCGCTTCAAGTGGTTTTAGGGGAGTAACCAGCTCGGTAAGACGCATTGAATAGCGAGGGTAGACCAAAACATCCATCAGCGCATAGACGCCGGGGATACGATCGTGCGCTACTCGTCCCGGCATCACTACCCTGTTTTCTAGTTGTAATCGTTGTCTCTGCGCCTTCAGTTCTGCTTCGACTTCGCCACCGCCCACTAACACCAACACGACATCGGACCTCGCCGCTGCCAGGCGTGCAAAAGCCTCTAACAAAAGGTCGAGCCCTTCATATCTATAAAATGATCCAATGAAACCAATGACTTTCTTGCCCGCAAGTTGCCACGCGATCTGATAGTCCGCATCGGGCTCACCGCCAGAGAAGTCCTCCACACTGACGCCATTCGAGACAGGAGTCAACTTTCCTGCCGGGATTCCCCTGGCGAGCAGATCGTTTTTGAGTCCTTGACACAATACGGCCACCTGGTCGGCCCTGTGACACACCCAAGTCTCAATCGCACGGACGAGTCGATACTTCCAGGAGCCTTCGGCATAGGAGCCGTGATCAACCGCGGCGTCTTCCCAGAAAGCGCGAATCTCATACACAACAGGGATGTGTAATTTTCGCCCCACCCACAACGCCGGCAGCGCGTTGAGAATGGGCGAGTGGGCGTGGAGGAGGTGGGGTCTTTCCTGAAGCGCAACCTCGGAAAGTCTTCGGGTCAGGGCTCGCATGAGTTGCGCCTCTGCTTGCAATGCATTCTGTTTCGTTTGCACCTGCCCAGTCCGATAATAAGAAAACCCGTTGATTTCTTCGATAGATTCTACCGGTCCCTGCCAATTCTTCTCGTGTCGCGGCGAGGTGAGCACCAGCGGACGCCATCCTCTCTGGCGTTGGGCGCGCAGAATCTCCTGACTGCGAAACGTATAGCCGCTATGAAGCGGTAGGCTATGATCAAGAACGTGTAAAATGGTCAGTGGAGCGCTCGGCATAGTTATTAGACTCCAGTATGCGCCCTGTCTGTAATAGATGAAGGAAAAGGAAGCCGATAGTCATCGAGCGCCTCTTGAAAGACCTGAAGGACAGCGTGAGCCACACGCTCCCAGGTGTGTTCTCTTGCATAAGCGATGAGGGTCTCTGGGCGCCACGAGGTTTGATAGGCGCGCGCAATAGTCGTCGCGATTGCATGTTTGTCTCGTTTGGTGAGCAATCCAATCTGTTCTGAGCGAATAATTTCTGGAATCCCACCGACCTCTGTCGCAACAATAGGCGTCCCACACGCCAAGGATTCCATCAGCACGTTGGGCCATCCTTCACGACTGCTGGCCAAACAAAACACCTCCGCCGCGCTATACCATAAATATAACTGCTGGTGAGCGACGTTGCCAATAAAACGGACATGATCTTGCAATTGCAAAGCAGCGACTAACTGCTCCAAGGCCGGTCGTTCGGGGCCGTCACCGACGATGATCAAGGAGAGATCGTCAGCGTGTTGTTCTCTGCGCACGATGTCCAAAGCCTGAATGAGTAAATCGAAACCTTTCCCAGGAACCAATCCTCCTACCGAGAGTATGAAACGGCCAGGAGGTAAATGGAGGCGATTGCGCGCCTCTGTTTTCGTCAATGGATAAAACTTTTTTTCGTCGACCCCGTTTGGAATGACCGCTATCTTTCCTCCTGGAATACCCAGCTGCCTCATTGCATCTTTGAGCGCCTGGCTCACAGCGATGCTCCGTTCAGCTTGTTGGAGCGTGTAACGTAACAAGGGCCGAATGAACCGCAGCCCTTTATATTGGTTAATATCGCTTCCACGCGCCGAAACAATGACTGGTTTCTTGCAAACCTTACCAAGTAAGACGGCGGCAAACCCATCGGGATAGACATAATGGGCGTCAATCACATCACAATCATAGTGACGGAGTATAGCTCGCACGGTCGGAAGGACAGAGAGAAACATCCAGGCCCCGTAAAAGGACATGCCAACTTTGGGAGTCATGAAATAACGTGGATGATAGACGGTGAGACCTTCAATGTTTTCTTGCTTGACAACCTGGGAAAATTTCCACCGAGCAGTAATGGGAATGGGAGGAAAATAAGGAACTGGCGCTACGACCCGAACTTCACAGCCTGGTAAGCAGGCAAACTGACTCATTCGTTCTTTGATAAAAACGCCAAAATTTGGTCGTATATTGTTCGGGTAGAGTGAGGTAAAAACAAGCGCTTTCATGGGTTTTACAATTGTTGCCCAACGATACGTGCATTCAACTCTATGTTCTTCCTAGGAAGCGCGGAACTCTTGCTGTCTATGCCGCCGCCCGCTTACCATTCGTCGCGTGGAGAAATTTTTCTCCCCAGCATTCCAGCATCAATAAAGCCCACAAGTGTGTAGAATAATCGCGCACGCCACGGAGATGTTGATCCCACCAGCTTCGGATTGCTTGCGGATGCATCAGATCATGTAAGAACGCACCTGGAGCAAGCACTCGTTCTTCAAATACTCCTTTGAGGTCATGCCGAAACCACTGAGCAAGAGGAATCGAGAAGCCCATCTTGGGGCGATAGAGAATTTCTCGAGGGAGTAGATCTTCAAGCATCTTTTTAAAGATCGCTTTTCCTTCCCCTTTCTGTAATTTATAGCGAACAGGAATGCTGGCGGCGTATTCCACCATTTTATGATCAAGCAATGGCACGCGCACCTCAAGCGAATGCGCCATGCTAGCGCGGTCTACTTTCGTCAGAATATCGTCAACGAGATAGGTTTTGATGTCTACATATTGGATACGTGAAAGCGGGTCCCACCCCTTGCTGCGTTCAAAATAGGGCGACATCACAACGAACGGATCATAGTCGCCTAGTTCTTTCTGCAAAGCAGAAGTGTACAACCCTCGCTTCATCGCAGGCGTGAAGCAACTCATGGTATGAAAATAGGCGCGCTCAGGAGAGAGGGAAAGATTGGTAAACAGGGTCTTGGCTCGAAAGATACGCGGAAGCCAATCGGCTTTGGGATAAACGCTGCCAAGAAAATGAAACATGGGTTCTCGTAGCGAGCGAGGGAGCAACCCGCGAATTTTGTTTTCCGCAACGTCAAATCGATAGCGCCGATAACCGGCAAAATTTTCGTCGCCGCCATCACCGGAGAGACACACCGTCACATGTTCTCGCGCCACTTGTGACACATAATAGGTTGGCACCATAGACGAATCGGCGAACGGCTCATCAAAATGCCAAGACAAGGTGTCGAGAATATGCGCCGCATTGGCGTCAATGATCTTCTCATGGGCGCGGGTATGAAACCGTTCCCCAACCGCTCTAGCGTAGGTAATCTCGTCGAAAGCGGCTTGGCGAAATCCGATTGAGGCGGTGGTGACTGGGCGCTCGTCTAGCTCTGCCATCGTGGCGACGACGGCGCTCGAATCTACGCCCCCAGAAAGAAACGCGCCCAGCGGGACCTCGCTCATGAGGTGGCTCGCCACAGCTTCGCGAAGCTGTTCTCTCAGGCCTTCGCGCCATTCTTTTTCACTCACCTGTTCTTGGGGAGCGAAGGTCAGATCCCAGTATTCGTGTTCTTCAAGACCGCGAGCCGAGACAGTCAGAGTGTACCCAGGACGCAGTTTTTTTATCCCCTGAAAAATCGTTCGCGGCGCCGGAACGTAGAGATACGTCAGATATTCATCAACGGCAAAGGGATCTAGAGCTTTGGAAGCCCCGGGATGTTCGAGAATCGCTTTAATCTCAGAAGCAAAGAGAAAGGTCTTTCCATCCCAGGCATAATAAAACGGTTTGATCCCGAGCCGGTCACGGGCGGCGAAGAGGAGTTTCTGTTTGCTATCCCAAATGACAAACGCAAACATGCCCCGGAGGTGATTGACACAGTCACGACCATATTCTTCATACGCGTGAAGAATCGTTTCTGTATCACTGTGCGTGGTAAAGCGATGGCCTCGCTTCGCCAGCTCGTCTCGCAGAGGAGTGAAATTGTAAATCTCGCCATTGAATACAATGGCTTTCGTCCGATCCTCATTGAAAATCGGTTGGGTCCCGCTAGCAACATCAATGATACTGAGCCGTCGATGACCTAAGCCCACTTGCCCATCGACGTAGACGGTTCCTTCATCCGGCCCCCGATGCGAGAGAGTCGAGGTCATGCGTTGGAGAAGATCCCGCGACACATGAGAGGTAGGAATTATCGAAAAAATGCCAGTAATCCCGCACATGAAAATTTTTCGCCTCCATCAATTCCGGCTTATTGCTGCAACCACAGTGTTCTTCCCTGTTGAGCAGGTTGGGACACCACAACATGAGGTTGTGGTTGCGTACGGGGCCCCTTGTCCAGAAACGTACGAAACCACATCTCAAGGACAATGAGGCTCCAGATCCACGCGCTGTAATCACGTTGTCCTGTGGCGTGGTGACGCAAGAGTTGTTGCAGCGTCTCTTTGCGAAAATAGCCGCGTGCGATGGTGCGTGGTGCTAAGAGCATTTCTTCTGCTGCTTCTCGCAATTCATGCTGGAACCAACGGTCCGCTGGGATAGCAAAGCCTTGTTTGCGCTTTTGCAGCACGGACGAGGGCAATAACGAGCCACAGAACTGGCGGAGGAGGTATTTGCTTACTCCCGCACGCAGCTTAAAAGAGACAGGCAGCGTCGCCATATACTCAACCACAGTGTAGTCAAGTAAAGGAGCTCGGACTTCTAAGGACGTCGCCATACTCATGCGATCGACTTTTGTGAGGATATCAGCAGGGAGATACTGTCGCGTGTCGAGATATTGGTAGCGGCTTACCGGGTCAAGGTGGTGCGCCTGCTTGAGGATGGCTTCAGTGAGCGCAAAGGGATTGCTCTTCTGAAGTCGTTGTTGAAACTCGGGAGCATAGAGTCGCTCTTGAATGTAAGGATAGAGCCCTAATTCATACGGGATCCCTCCGTCTGTTCCCTTGCTTAACATATACAATGAGTTCCAACCGGGCCACGTAAAGGGAAGCACGCCAAGCAGCGGCTGCACCAGTTTTGTGCGCACCCAGTTTGGCGCCCAATTCGCCCGGCGATAGTGGTCAATTTGGCGGTAACGCGAATAGCCCGCAAACACCTCATCGCCGCCGTCGCCGGACAACGCCACTGTCACATGTTGGCGTGCGGCGCGACAGACGTAGTACGTCGGGACAGCTGAAGAATCACCGAACGGTTCATCGAAGTGCCACACCAACTCCGGCAGGATATCGAGCGCCGCCGGTTTCACGATCATTTCGTGGTGTTCTGTTCCTAAATGTTGGGCGATGACGCGCGCGTCATCGAGCTCGGAGTAATTCGTTTCATCAAAACCGATTGCAAAGGTTTTCACCGGTTTTGTCGAAGCGCGAGCCATTAGGGCCACCACAGTGCTGGAGTCGAGCCCTCCGCTTAAAAACGCTCCCAACGGCACCTCGCTCATGAGGCGGCGGTTGACCGCTTGCTGCAAAAGCGTTCCTAAATGTTCCACCGCTTCAGCCTCACTCGGCGGGGAGGAGGCAGGGGCGAAACGAAATTCCCAGTATGGACGACATGCGACGCGTCCATTTTCAACCACGAGTAAATGCGCTGGCGGCAATTTGTGCACCCCGTCAAGAATGCTCTGCTCGCTCGCGATGTAACCATGGGTGAGATATTCGTGCAGCGCTTCTGGGTTAACGCGACGTTCAATAGCGCCGTCGGCAAGAATGGATTTCAGTTCCGAAGCAAAAACGAATCGATGTTGATCGGCATAATAATAGAGAGGTTTTTTCCCGAAACGATCTCGTGCAAGGACCAGGCGACGAGTACGTTCGTCCCACAAGGCGCACGCTAACATCCCGTTGATTTTCGCGAACGCATCAAGTCCATTATGTTGATACAACACGAGGAGAACTTCAGTGTCTGAATTGGTGCGAAACTGATGTCCCTGCTGTTCAAGTTCGCTCTTCAGTTCTCTGTAATTGTAAATCTCTCCATTGAAGACGAGACACACCTGCCCATCTGCACTCTGGAGCGGCTGCTGTCCTGAAGCAAGGTCGATAATGCTAAGGCGGCGATGCGCAAGGCCCACCGGTCCTGAACGATAGAACCCTTGCTCATCTGGACCCCGATGGATAAGAGCATCCGCCATGCGTTGTAATCGCTCAAGGTCAGGGCTGACCCCGGAGGAGAACTCAAGAATGCCAGCAATTCCACACATAGCGTCTCACCTTTCGATGGAACAAACAGAGGTAAAAGAAGCAGTTTCCTTCAGCGAACGATGACACACGGCGTCGTACACAGCGAGGTGTCCTTTCACCATTGTATTCATACTAAACGTTGACTCAACTTTTTTTCGTCCTGCTTGTCCGTGTGTTACAACCCGTGCGGGATGATCGAGGTACATTTGCAGCGCAGCGGCAAGAGCGGCAGGATCGCTCGCGGGAGTAAGCATTCCTGTTATTCCTTCGTCAACAAGTTCAGGATTTCCTCCTACCCGAGTGGCAATGACGGGCAAACCGCTCGCCATCGCTTCAAGGATCGTATTAGAAATCCCTTCTGCAATTGAAGGAAGGATAAAAACATCGAGACTACGTAAAAGGTCCGGAATATCTTCACGTTCGCCAGGAAGCCACGCAAGTTGGGCCGCGTCAGCATTTTGCAAGAGTTGAAGCGATGCTGCTCGTAGCGGACCGTCGCCGACCATAATCAGCCGAACCCGTTTGCGTGCGACAGGAACGTTTTCGAGCAGTTGCAAGAATGCGCGCACGAGGGTGAGTTGATCTTTGACCGTTTGCATTCTCCCCACCGTGCCGATCACGAGCCCATCCTCAGGGAGAAATCCTTCAGGCCCGAGCAACGGACGTTGCGTTCCACGCGGGTGGAATCGTTGAGTATCAACGCCATTGTAGATTTGGTGGACACGAGGCTCTGGCGCTCGCACAGTCTCGATTAACCAGCGCTGCAGATCAACGCTTACGGTGGTGTAGTGATGGATGAATGGACGGAGACTCTTGCGTAAGAGATTATATTTCCAGCTCGAGCCGTCGAGATCGTACATGTCGCGTCCGTGTTCGCCATGGACTCGTCCTGGGACCCCTGCACAAGCTGCAGTCGCGATATACTCTAACCCGGGAATATTTCTGGTGTGGACAAGGGCAGGACGCAGCTGTCGCAACAACCGCCACCAGCGATAATGAGACCCGGGATCATTGCCTTGCTTCTTATGCAACGCAAAGATCTGGACCGCTTCCCGACGCCACAAGCGTTCGCAAAAATCTGTGTAGTCTGTTAATGCGACAATCGCGTGCCGATAACGATCGGCTGGCATATGGTTGATCAGGTTGACTAGCCCATTCTCGAGGCCGCCAACCGCAAAGCGATAAAGCAGATGCACGACCAGAGGCGGCGCGGTATCAGCATGCGACGCGGTAGTAAGAAGAGCTGGAGCAGTCATTACACTTGAGTCGTTTTTAACATGGTAGTGTTGTTGATAGGCCCGGGAGGCTGCGCCGGCGGAGTCTCACGTGCGGGCTCCGGTTTGGCCGGAGTATCTATCCCGTTGCGCCATATCCGCCACCCATGGCGAAGCGTGTAGCTACAGATCGCCCGGCTCAACCAGGCAACATGGCGCCAACCCAGATCATCACCAGGGGTCAACAGTGACTTGCGGGCTTCCAACAATTCCCAATACATGGCGCGCAGGGCGGCCTTATCTCGGGCACAAGCATGCTTCGCATAGAATGCGCCGCGCCCGAATGTATAATCGCGCATTACTTTCCGGCGATCTTGGAGAGAGCGCCTGCCGTGATCGTGATAGACAAAAAGGGCCGGCACATAGACAAGCTTTTGTCCCGCCTTCCAAGCACGATAACAAAAATCAGAATCTCCCGCAGAACCAAAGCGACTCCCTGTACCTAGCACCGGATCGAACAGCCCGATCTTCTCTATGACTGTTCTGCGAATGGCGAGATTACAGCCAATGAAAAGACTAAAGGCGTCATACAGCTGTTGAAACTCGCGCCGTTGTTCTTGACGGCGAGTAGCTAAAGGTAGGTGCTCTGGATTCCATAATTCGACCCTACCACAGAGAACTCCTAACTGCGGGTCCGCGGCGAATTCGCGGCAAAGCACGGCAAGCCAATCTTTGCGTGGGAGCACGTCGTCATCAAGATACGCAATAATGTTCCCTTGCGCCGCAACAAAACCTGTATTCCCAGCTCTGCTTAACCCAGGGGTGGGAAGGAAGACGCGCCGTAAAACGGCAGAAAAGTCCTTTTCAAGTTGAGCACAAACGGTCGCTGTTGCATCCGTCGAACCGTTGTCAACAACAATGACTTCGTAACTGCTGCCCTCAGGAACTTCCAACGCTCCAATCGTACGTAGGGTGCGTTCGAGTTTCACCGCCCGGTTACGAGTACACACAATAATGCTGACAAAGCTCGCCTTTGTAGAGGTGGACAGTGAATCTCCTCTATCCGTCATCGGTGCTGTCTCCATATTGCGCATCTTCATTCTGCGCCACCCACGAGTCGTTCCCAATACCGAACAATGCGCGTCTGTCGCTTCTGATAATTTTGTAGCCATCCATGAATTTCTTTCCAGAAACAAAGGACGACGCCACCTACAAAGATCGGGAAAATAGCGGCGATCTGTAAGAAAAAATACAACAAATTCTCAGCCGCCCATAGTCGATCCGTTATCGCACAAGCGAGCGCAAAGGGAGCGGCGCCGAGAGCCGGTCGCAACCAACTTTGCGAGAGATACACCCACGGAGACATCCCCACAAGTTGACAGACATAACGAGGCCACAGGAACCAATGAATGGCCAGACTCGGAATAACAGTTCCCCACGCCACGCCTGCAAGACCAAAGCTCTGCGCGCCAAGGATGCTCAAGACGAGATTTGCCGCCGCCTCCCCCGAAGCCCAGATCGCCACTGGACGCTGTTTCCCTAATCCCGCAGCGATACTTCCACTCGTGTAGTTCGCAATAGCAAAAAACTGGGCAAGCAAGAGAATCTGCAGAATATGACCAGATACCTGCGCGTACTCTTGCCCCATCCATAGACTAATAAACGTCGGGCCGCGAAAGAAGAGCGCTAGTTCCACTGGCAATGCAACGAGTAAAGAAGCTTGCGTACCCTGAATCAACAGCCGTTGGAGATGTTGGGACTGTTTCTGCGCCTCGAAATTGCTCGCCAACGGCGTGAATGTCCAAGTCAGCGATGCGACGAGCTGTCGTAAATACTCGATCAGACTTCCGCCAATAGCATAAAACGTGACTGCGCTCGCCGAAAGAAAAGCCCCGACCACAAGGTTATCAGTGTAGTAGATGATTTGAACACAAATATTGATAACAAAATTTAAAAGACTATAACCCCAGAGATTCTGGGAGATTTCTTTGCTCGGCTTACTCCAGGTGAGCCGCAACTGTGGGTATACGCGAAAACAGCTGCGAATAAGCAGCGAGTTGGCAACAATGACAACCAAAAATTCCCATATCGCTAACCCAGTAATGCTGTAGCCAGAACGCAGCAGCCACACTATCCCTGTCGTTCTCAGCAGCGTTTGGCAAATAGAGACGCCGCTCAGGAGATCAAACCGATGCAACGCGGCCAGCGTTCCCCCAAAAACTCCACAGGTCAAATTGACAATCAGATTGGCGCTCGTGAACAGGAGGGCTATTCTCGCAGCGGTTTGCGTCTCCGGTGGAATATGGAAAAGGACTGGCGTCAGCAACGCCAGACTCACGCCAATGCAAGCAATCACGCCGCTTAACCATAAGCGGATCCACAAGGCTCCGGAGACTGCTTGACTCGCCTCAGCATGGTTGCCGGTAGCCTGATCCCGCGAGACAAACCGCGTTACCGCGCCCCGCAGCCCAAGGTCCAAGAGCCCCATGTACGACGCCATAGAGTTGATAAGCGTCCACACTCCATAGGTCGCATTACCGAGCTTCAAAACGATAAACGGGGCCAAAAAGAAGGCAACGCTTAAGGAAACAGCGAACGCCATCCAATTCGTGGCGACCCCCTGAACAGTGCGTTTATAGTTGGGCATATTGAGGCATCGCTTCCGGTGCTAGGGAGTAGAGGAGTTGCTCAAGCCGCTTCCCTTGCTCTGTCCACTGGTGCCCCCGCTCAACGTACCGTCGGGCCGCACGGGCGCTGTCTTGGAAAAGATTAGGATTGGTAAGAAATGTGAGGACTTCTTGGGCGAAGCTTTGCGCTTCGTCCGCTTTCCGCACGCCATCAGCAGGCGTGACTTGCATGCCTTGGAAAACCGTCGAGGTCCCAACGACAGGCAACCCCACCGCCATTGCCTCTAAGACTTTATTTTGAATCCCCCGAGCAATGCGGAAAGGCGCCACCGCAACCGTCGCTTCGGCAAGATAGGAGCGTACGTCTTGAACAGCTCCGGTCACAATGACATTCGGTCGCCTGCCTAAGGCCCGCACTTGGCGAGTGGGATTGCGTCCAACGATGTAGAAACGGGTCTCGGGAACAACCTGACAAATAAGAGGGAAGATATCGTCACAGAAATACCGCACCGCATCCACATTGGGGAAATAATCCATCGCCCCGACAAAGACGACTACGGGCGGGCATGGGGATGATCGTAGCGCGAAGGAGAAATACTCAAGATCTACCCCATTGGGCACTACTGCAATCGGACAGTCGGCGACGCGCTTCTGAAACAGCATCTTCTCTTGCTCCGTTACAAACAACGAGAGATCAAACGTCCGAGCAATAGTTTCTTCGTAACGAGCTAAACGATTCGCTTCTAAACGATACACCCAGGACAAGGGAAACGCACGTTGAGCAGCATACGTTCGCCATTTTTCTGAATCGACGTCGACGAAATCCATGATTTTCGGAATATCTGACACAGTGCGAACGTATTCAGCCATCGCAGCAGAAAGGACAAAAATACAATCAAAGCGAATGGAGTTCAGACGGCGGTGAATTTTTTTGTATAATTCGTCAACATAAAACGCGCCGACTGAGAGAGGAGTTTGTGAGACAAAGGCCTGTGCGGTTTTCCATAAGGAGGTGAGACTCTGCCGCGCCACGACATCAACCGCCGTACAACAGGTTTCTAACTTTGGGACAAATTGCCAGTCCCCTTCTTCATCAATGAGACAAGCAAGGTAGACAGCATGCGTCTTCGCGAGTTGTTGAATCTGATGAAAAGCGCGGATCTTTTCGCCTTTGTTAGGAGGATAAGGAATCCTATGAGCAAGATACAAGATATTCATTGGCGTTTGCTTTTCCTACATCGAAGAACATTGACGCGCCCCGGTCCGCCTCGCGCTTTTCACTTACCGTAAAGCGAGTAAATCTTCTGGACAGCGCGGTGTTGCCACATGAGCGCCATTTTCGTGCAGCGGGCCGTACAAATAGGCTGAGGCAACCTCAGCGCAGAGGCCATATTGGGCGCCGATTGTTGTCCGCAAGGTTGGACTGAGCGTTGGATAACGAGTCGTCTCCGCAGTCGCATCATCAAGAGGACGACGGAGAATAATAAGATCGTATTGTTTGCTTGTCAGTGCTTTGACTACCTCCTCGGGGGACCAAAATTTTGTCCGTTCCGCATAGGCATAGGAGACCGGATCAAGCAGCTCCGGCGTCAGACTCCGTGCTCCCAAATAGGGAATATCGGTCAATAAGCGTCTATTCTTAACAATCGAAGCAAGGCGGTGAAAGTCAGGCGGGGTAGAGCCAAACATCTTCCAGCGTTGGAGGTCGAGTGAGGGGAGCAGCAGAACAACAACCACGATGAACGCAAAGGCGGCCAGGGGAGAATTTTTTTCCCACGATGGCTGCAAGTATGCAACCCCAGCGGGAATCAGCGTCGCGCAGACAAAAGCGGGCTCGACATAATAGTTGACATTTCCTCCAGCGACCGTAGAGCCCAGCACGGCAAATCCTACTGCAGTAAATGCATACAGACCTAACAGCCGTCCCCGCGGTTCATTCCAACACGCTATCCCTCCCAGCGCCCCAAGCGTCAGCAAGAGGATAGAGAACTCATGACCTTCTGCTTTGATAAGATGCGTGAAAGTCTCATGCGCGTGAGAAAGAGAGGAGGCTCCAAAATGATGTCCTGAGATATTCAAGCTTAACAGACCGTGGCTTGTGGTCTCAAAATAACCACAAGTGACGCCAACAAGCACTGCCCAAACGAGGCTAAAAAACACGACGTGCCGCCACCGATGAGACCACAACAGCCATAGCCCGATAGCTGTGGGAGCAGCTACTGAGGACTGTTTCATCAGAAAAGCGAGGGCCGTACAGATCGCCGCCAGGCCAACTCCAGCGCTATCAGAGCGAAAGGTAATAAGGAAAACTCCCAAGAAGGAGAAAAGCAGTGTTGGGAAATCCGGCCGTGCGGTAACAGCCCAAGGCGTCAAAATGGGGAACGCGAGATACAGCGTAGCGACCAAAAGCGAGGACGCTACTGTGTAGCCCTGTTTGAGATTCCACCTTACAGCGAGCGCCACCAGGAAGACCAGGCTGACAACGCTCAACAACCGTCCCCAAAATGTTAGCGCATCCACCTGAGAAAAGCCGGCTTTTGCAGCCAACGCGAGTATGCCGTACCAGAGCGGTGGAAACCCGGACAGGAGATAAGGGGCGAGACGGAAATCAGAATA
>CAZUFQ010000085.1:5166-13158 GCA_964618735.1 uncultured Enterobacteriaceae bacterium | reverse complement strand
GGTTGGACATGCACGCACAGCTTGTGAGATTGCCAAAGAGGTCTTCGATTTAGGCAAAGAACCGTCTATTTTCCAGCTCATGGCCGCCACGTTCGAAACCTTGGCGCATCTCCATTTGCTCATGTATGACGACAAAGTGAAGCGGATCGAAGAAAGAGACAAGGTGAACTTTATAGCAAGGTAATTCGCGCCTCATTACGTGAACCATGCGATACACGATCGTCGACATCGAAACCCGCATAGATAAAAGCCTGGTGCGAGCGGTGTATTTCCCACACACTGATCTTGCAGACCAGGATGCATACCAACAGGTGCGCCAACAACTACATGCAGAGCAGGGGAACGATTTTTTCCCCTTATCTTTTCATATTCCAATTTCTATTGCAGCGGGACAAGTGAATGATGAACGCCTTCTCACTGCCGTCGAAACTCTTCATGAAACTGAGTACAGCGAGGAAGCAATCGTCCGCACTTTTTGGCAACGCCTAGAACGGTTTCCTGGTTTGTTGGTCACGTTCAACGGTCGCGGCTTTGACTTACCCGTACTTGAACTGCAGGCGCTGAAATATGGCTGCCCGGCGCCGCGGTATTTTAGTAGTAAAGCCCGAAATCGCTACGCGGAGGAAGGACATTACGATCTCTATGACTTCCTCACGAATTATGGCGTCCATCGGCTGCGGGGTGGATTCAACGTTCTTGCAAAATTGATTGGACTGCCAGGCAAAAGGGAGATCGATGGTTCGATGGTGCAACAGTTGTGGGAAGAGGGACGCTTGGCGGAGATCCACCGCTATTGCCGCCACGATGTGATTCAAACCTATTTTCTCTTCTTACGAGTTGAGCTTACCCGCGGTCGGCTTACACCTGCGCAGTACGACCTGGCGTTAGCGCACTCGGCTGCCTTTCGCGAAGAAGTGGAAGCCTGAAACACAAAGGGGCGGGAAAAACCCGCCCCTTGTAGAGCTAGAAAAAGAAAAAACTGGACTATGCGGCTTTGGCCTTGGGAGGCGCGGGGTTCCGTCCAGCGGAGAGAGTGTGACGTCGTCCACTCACGCGACGGAACGGAGAATGACCAAGTGCAGGCTCTTGTTGGCTGCGTTGCGCTAACAGGGATCCTTTCCAACGACGCAGACCAGACCGCATATAGTCTGCTTCGATATCTAAGGCCGTGCAAATGTTCTCAAATGAGAAGGGCCAGCTTGTGTCAGAGGAACCAATCCATTCTTCAGTCTCTTTGAGAAGTCGGCGTTGCCGACGCGTAGCGCCGTGCACAGACTTCTGAAATGTTGTGATAGCATCCTCCATGACTGCCAACATTAAACGCTTTTCTGGTTGTGAAGAGCGTTCTGCTCGGATGCGATCAAAAAATTGAGAGGGAACAATGATGTCTGCTTCCAACACTGCGGCGGATTGTTCTTCTATACGTAAAGTTGCCATCGCCATGCCTTTCTTGTTGCCATGTCGAGACGGGTATCGCCCACTTCTAAAGACACTTTAGATAACAGCAAGAATCACACCAGCAGGGTTAAGGAAGGAGAGAAAAATTGAAGCGTCTCTCTAGTGTCGTGTCGGCTCGTTTGAAGAGTTTCCTTACTGAGAAATACGACGACGAGAAATCTGCTGATTGGCCTGTTATTACATGAGATTTTCGCCTTATCATCATTGCAACCCCGAGTAAGCATCTCTTCCGCTTCATAAGTCCTCTCTACAGTTAGAAAGGGAGAGCGAATATCTCGACTTACTTATCTGTATGAAAATAACACAAGTCGTCGCAGAAGAGTTGTATGAAAAAAAGACAGGACGTTAAGGCACAAGCGACTGATCAGGCGCTTATGCCGTCGCAAAAGGCAGATCATTAGGCAGAGATGCGCGGCAGATGATCGAGAGCGCGCCGCATATCATCTTCTGAGAACTCATAATCTTCGAGCGCGCCGGAAAGATAGCGATCATAAGCAGTCATATCGAAGTGCCCATGACCGCTGAGGCAGAAGCATATCACTTTTTTCTCGCCACTTTCTCGGCAGCGCAGAGCTTCGTCGATTGTTGCTTTGATAGCATGCGCGCACTCGGGTGCTGGCAACAACCCCTCCGTCCGCGCAAACGTCGTTGCGGCAGCAAAGATTGCTCGTTGGGGATAGGCAGTTGCTTCAACAAGTCCGGCATGTACGAGCTGGCTCACGAGAGGCGAGTCGCCGTGATACCGCAACCCTCCGGCATGAATGCTCGGCGGAACAAAATCGTGACCGAGGGTGTACATCTTGAGGAGTGGAGAAAGTTGCGCGGTATCGCCAAAGTCGTAAGCATAGGCGCCTTTTGTCAAAGTGGGGCATGACGCGGGCTCTACCGCAATAATACGAATTTTTTCGCCGGCAAGTTTGCGAGGAATGAAAGGAAAAGTAAATCCACCAAAGTTGCTGCCGCCTCCACAACATGCAATGAGCACATCCGGCCCTTCGCCAGCCAGGGCAAATTGTTCGATTGCCTCAAGGCCGATGACAGTTTGATGAAGGAGCACATGGTTCAAAACACTACCCAGCGCATATTTTGTGTCCGCACGGCTAGCGGCTTCTTCCGCTGCTTCGGAAATGGCAAGACCGAGGCTCCCCGGATAGTCAGGATTTGTAGTCAGCATGCGCCGTCCGGTTTCGGTTTCTTTGCTCGGACTGGACAACACTTTGGCTCCCCACGTTTCCATCAGATGGCGTCGATAGGGTTTTTGCTCATAACTGACGCGCACCATGTACACTTTGACTTCAATGTCGAAAAAGGCTCCCGCGAGTGCGAGGGCGGAACCCCACTGCCCGGCGCCAGTTTCCGTCCCCATACGCCGTAATCCAGCCTCTTTATCGGATAACCCTTCGGCAACTCCGTTATTCGGCTTATGGCTCCCGGCGGGTCTGAAGACTTCATATGTGCAATAGCCGTCAGCCGGCGTATCGAGCGCTTTCTCTAATCGTCGAGCGCGATACAAGGGCGTCGGGCGCCAGAGCCGATAGATATCCCGCACCGGATCAGGAATTTCTATCAACGCTTCAGCCGACATTTCTTGTTGCAAGATCGCGTCGCAAAACAGCGGGGCAAGGTCGGCAGGTCCTACAGGTTGCTGAGTTCCTGGATGCAGGGGCGGCGCAGGAGGACTAGGAAGGACTGGAATGATATTGAACCACGCTTTCGGTATTTTGGTTTCATCAAGAAGAATTTTCGTGGCGTTTGTCATACGCTATCCTCACACGCAAGAATCTGCGGGAAAAGCATGTCACACTTTCTTTTCTCACGCCACCTGTGCCGCGTACAGAAGTGAATCTTTTTAACATTATTTTCTGCGAAAGGGGGGAGTCATGAGGTTCAGGCTCTTTCTTACAGCGATCGGTGTCTCTCTTGTATGGACGTCCGGATGCGTAACCCAGACAGAGCGGGTCTCTCCGTACGAACAATATAAAGATGAGAGCGTGTGGGAGGAAATACAGCGTGAATTTGGCTGGCAAAGCAATAGCGCTCCAACGCCCCTTGGGCAAGAGACGAAGCCCTTCTACAGCCGCGCTGCGCATAAAATTAAGGAAACGATTGCTGGGTGGTTTGCCGATGACGATGGCAAGGCAGAAGAACTTATGGCAAACCAGCGTCGTTTCAAATTAGGACGCATTGAGGGAGGAGAACAGCTGCAAGAGCAACAAGAGGATGAAGAGAACGCAGAAAACCGATAGAGAGGAACGGTCAAATCATGAAGGAAGGAGCCTCATATGGCCTGGGATTTTGAAACCGACCCTGACTTTCAAAAAGAACTCGACTGGATCGCGCAATTCGTCCATGAAGAAGTGGAGCCGTTGGAGCATGTGCTCGGCAGTCCCTATGACGTGCAGAATCCGCGGAACCAAAACTTGTCCGCCCTCTGCAGGCTGAGGTGAAGAAACGTAAACTGTGGGCCTGTCATTTAGGCCCGGAACTGGGCGGACCAGGGTATGGGCAGCTGAAGCTTGCGCTGATGAATGAAATTCTAGGACGTGCACGTTTTGCGCCGGTGGTGTTCGGCACGCAGGCCCCAGACACAGGCAACGCGGAAATTTTGGCGCACTACGGCACGCCCGGGCAGAAAAAACAATTTCTGGAGCCTTTGTTGAACAACGATATCGTCTCCTGCTTTTCCATGACTGAGCCCCATGCCGGCGCTGATCCAAAAATGTTCATCTGCCGCGCAGAGTTGAAAGGCGATGTCTGGGTAATCAATGGCGAGAAATGGTTTTCTTCGAACGCCCGGTTTGCCTCTTTTCTCATTGTCATGGTGGTAACCGATCCAGACGCGCCACCGTATCAAAAAATGTCGATGTTTCTTGTGCCGTCGGATACGCCGGGCGTCAACATTATTCGCAACGTGGGCTTAGGGACAGAGCATGAAGGGGCTGGCGAGCACGCCTATATTCGCTACGAGGATGTACGGATTCCACGAGAGAATCTGCTTGGTCAACGCGGGCAAGGGTTTGAGGTAGCGCAAACCCGTTTAGGCGGTGGACGTATCCACCACGCCATGCGCACGATGGGACAAGTCAAGAAAGCGTTCGACATGATGTGCGAACGCGTACTCTCGCGCGAGACACAGGGGGAAACCCTCGCGAACAAACAAATGGTGCAAGAGCAGATCGCCGACTCGTGGATCGAGATGGAGCAATTCCGCTTATTGGTGCTGCGCACCGCTTGGCGTATCGACAGGTACAAAGACTATCGCAAGGTGCGCAAAGACATTGCCGCGATCAAAGCGTTGATGCCCAAGGTCTACCATGACATTGTCTATCGAGCGCTACGGTTGCATGGCGCGCTGGGACTCTCCAACGAAATGCCGTTTTCCGCCCAGATAGTGGAATCGTTTATGACTAGTCTCGCTGATGGTCCGACAGAAGTGCATAAAGTGACCGTGGCGCGTCAGGTCCTGCGTGACTACAAAGGCGCGGACGGACTCTTCCCCACAGGCCACCTGATCTCGCAACGCGAAAAGGCAATTGAGAAGTACGGCAAACTCTTAGAATTGGAAGTTGGGAATTTGTAGAGCAGTTTATTAGCTGTTGTATAGCCGTTATTGCGAGCCCTTCGACAAGCTCAGGATAAACTCCGCGAAGCAATCTTCGTTTTCGTGAGATTGCTTCGCTGCAGAGCTTCTGCTTACGACAAACTCATTCCTCCATCCGCAATCAACATCTGCCCTGTAATATAAGATGATAGTGACGAAGCCAAAAATAGTGCAATGCCGCCCATATCTTCCGGTGTGCCCCAGCGCTTGAGCGGGATCTCTTCCAAAGAATCGGCGTAGCGACGCGGGTGATCCCATGTCACTTTTGTAATCTTAGTCGCGACCAAGCCGGGGGCTATGCCATTGACCCGAATACCGTTGATGGCCCACGCTTCGGCTAGCGTTTTTGTCAATGTCACCAATGCGCCTTTGCTGGCGCTATAGGCCGGGTTGCCGAATACAGCGTAAAAACTGGCGCCGGACCCGAGAATGACCACTGAACCTTTTGTCGCCGACAGCATATCGTGAAATTTCATACAGCAGCTCATCACGCTCATAAGGTTCACGTCGAGCACACGCCGGAAGTTCGGCATCTGAAATTCCGCGCGTTTGTACATCACTAGCCCTTGCGAGAGCACGAGCACATCCAGCTTCTCAAATGGAGGAACCAGTTGTTCTACGTTTGCGTCATTTGAGACATCAAGTTGGAAATACGAGATTCCGGACAGATCAGAACCTTCTTCCCCTGAATAATCTTCCGCTGAGGTGCGAGTGCCGCTCACAAAGACTGTGGCGCCGTGATCGCGAAACATACGAGCAATCCCATTGCCAATACCGCTGGAACCGCCGATGACAAGAACTGTTTTACCGTTGAAGTCGATTTCGTTCATATTTGTTTTTACCTAGCTGTAGCGTTGCAGTCTGATTCTGCACGCGTCTCTTTCTAGGGAGCCTAGATGTTTTTGGCAAGGCCAAGCATTACGTAAAGAAATGCTTGGTTTCCTCTCACAGAATGCTGCAGGACATGCTAGTATGCGAAGGTCTTGAGCAGAGCAAGACGCCGAAATCGAAAAAGGAGGACACGATTATGACACAGTATGTCTATGCTGGCGCCGCGCCATTCAGCGGTGGGAGCGATCCAACCCAGCCTGGTGGACTTTTCCGTCTCGCAGTGGGCGATAAGCAATGGCGATCGTTAAGCAAGGGATTGCCCGAACGAGTTGAAGTGCGAGCAATCCTCATTAATCCTACCGATCCACAAACCGTTTATGTGGGCACGCAGTCCGGTCCCTATCGCACCCACGATGGCGGCGACCACTGGGAGCAGCTCAACTTCCCGGACAAAGATTTGATCGTCTGGTCGCTGGTGTTTCATCCCAAAAACCCGCGCACCATTTATCTGGGTACGGCGCCCACGGCGGTCTATCGCAGTGACGATGGCGGTGACAACTGGAAACGCCTCCCCATTATTGAACCGGTCGGCATGGTCCACATGAGCTTTCCTTGCCGGATCATTCGCTTGGCCATTGACCCAACGAATCCCAACGAAATATACGCCGGACTCGAAGTCGGCGGCATCATTCGCAGCCTCGACGGCGGGGAGACGTGGGGCGACTGTACGAAAGAGTTGATCAAGTTTACAGAGAAAGAGTATCTGCAAAGTCAACTCGTCAGCGATACGAACCGCGAAGGCATGATGGACTCCCACGCCTTGAGTGTAAGCGCGGCCCGGCCCGGAGCTGTTTTTCTTGCCACGCGCATGGGGCTCTTTTGCAGTCCGGACAAGGGAGAGACCTGGCAAGACGTGCAGATTTGGAAGCAATCGCCGCTCGCGTATGCACGTGATATCCGAGTTGCGCCGGATAACCCGAACACGTTTTATATGGCCCTCAGTGATGCGGCGCTCGGCAGAACTGGCTCGGTCTATCGGAGTCAGGATGTCGGACAAACCTGGCAGCGGTTTGACCATGGCCTCACGATTCGCAGCACCATGATGACAGTTGCGCCGAGCCAGCAGAATCCGAAAGTGCTGTACAGCGCCACTCGGAAAGGCCAAGTGTTTGGCACCCTCGACGGAGGATCCACCTGGGCAGAATGTGCGCTGCCTGAGGCCCGGCAAGATGTGTACGCCCTCGCCTGTGCATAGACATCGGTCTCTCGTTTTTGCCGTATAGGGTTGTGCTTCGGCGCAACCCAAAATGTTCTGTCATTAAGGGGGCGAGCATGGCCAAATTTGATGACTACGCTAACGAGTATAAGACCATCCGCATGGAACGGCGGAACGGTATCTTACAGATGACCTTTCACACCGATGGAGGCCCGTTACGCTGGGGGCTACAGCCGCATCGAGATTTCACCTACGCCTTCGCTGATGTCGGTAGTGATCCGGAAAACAAAGTAATCATCCTGACCGGCACAGGCGAAGAATTTTCCGGCCCGCGTCCGAGTGGACCGAACCGCCCGGGCGGCACGCCGCGCGCCTGGGACGCTATTTACTGGGAAGGCAAGCATCTTCTGCAAAATCTCCTTGATATTGAAGTCCCCATGATTTCCGCTATCAACGGACCAGCCTTACGACACTGCGAAATTCCATTGCTCTGCGATATCGTACTGGCGGCGGAGCATGCCGAGTTTCAGGATTCAGCGCATTTCCCATCAGGCTTAGTGCCAGGCGACGGCATGCATATTGTCATGCCTCTCCTGCTTGGCGCCAACCGTGGCCGTTACTTTCTTTTGACTGGTCAGATTATCCCCGCCCGCCAAGCGCAAGAGCTGGGCTTGGTGGCTGAAGTGTTGCCAAAAGATAAACTCCTCCCGCGCGCCTGGGAACTCGCAGAGCAGTTGCTCAAACAACCGCCGCTGACGCTGCGCTACGCCAGAGTGGCGATCACCCAGGAGATTAAACGAAAGCTACTAGATTTATTAGGCTATGGCTTGGCGCTAGAGGGGCTCGGGGCCTTGGATAAGGAATCGTATTAGTTCTGAGTGTTGAA
>CAZUFQ010000085.1:0-5066 GCA_964618735.1 uncultured Enterobacteriaceae bacterium | reverse complement strand
CCCCATGATTCGCCGTCGTAGCGACTGAACTTCTCAGCGTTCCACAGCTCGGCGCGTTTGAAGGATCGAGGACAGTGGAAGTAGCACTCTTCAATCTTCACCTCGATGGCAAGCTGCGCCGCGCGACCTCGAGCGCTGAGTTGTTCGAGCAGCGCCGGGTCATCCACCACGCGCGCTACGCCGTTGACGCGCATGGTCCATTCTTCGCCCGGGATCAGGAAGATCATACCAATGTGTGGATTCGTCAAGATGTTGTTGATGCTTTGAAACATCTTGTTACCCGAACGGTCAGGAATATAAAGCGTACGTTCGTCGGCAATGTGGATAAATCCGGGGGGATCACCCTTTGGCGACGCATCACAACGACCCTGGGTATCCGCCGTTGCAAGAATCACGAAGGGACACTGCGCAATGAATCGTCGCGCTGCGTCGTCAATGTAGGGAAGTTTGTGTTTGACTGCCAGGTCTTCGGGCGGACCGAACCGTTCACACAAGTCCTCTGTGGTGCGTGGAGCAGTTACAGCACTCATGATGGCCTCCGTTACTCAAACTTGGGGACCGATGTTGCGTATTTATCGAGCATTGGCAGCACTTTCTCTTTTCCTTCAGAAGGGACGCCGAATACGACGCGTTCAACTCCTAGCTCTTGGTACTGCCGCAGCGCGTCCTCTTTATCTGGACCCATGAAGATCGAGATGGCCAACTCTTGGGGTTTGCGGCCCGCTTTCTCGGCGCGCGCCCGTAGGTCTTGTAGAGAAGCGCGCAGGTCTTGCACGGCGGCGCCCACAGGAATCCAGCCGTCGCAGTAGTTCACCACACGATTGAGTCCGTTCCCAGTATGCACGCCCAGCAGGACCGGCGGATGCGGTTTCTGCAGCGGTTTCGGGTCGCACCAAATCGGATCGAAATTGACAAACTCTCCATGATATTCCGCTGCATCTTTGGTCCAGATCTCTTTCATGGCTTCAATCTTCTCGCGTAGCACCTTCCAGCGTTTTTTGAACGGCGTGCCGTGGTTTTCCATCTCTTCTGCGTTCCAGCCGCCGCCAATACCAAAGAGCACCCGGCCATTGGAAAGCATGTCGAGAGAAGCAACTTCTTTGGCCAGCTTGATAGGATCGTGTTCGATGACCAAACAGATGCCGCTGCCAATTTTAATGGTCTTTGTCGCCGCTGCCGCTGCCATCATAGAAACGAATAAGTCATGCGTGTGCCAATAATCTTTGGGTAAGTCGCCGCCCAGCGGCCATGGCGATTTGCGACTTGCTGGAATGTGCGTGTGTTCCGGAAACCATACCGATTCAAAGCCACGCGCTTCGCATTCACGCGCCAGATCGTCCGGACGAATAGCGTAGTCCGTAGCGAACATCGCAACACCAAATTTCATAACGTACTCCTCCTTCTTTCAGCGACCGTTAAACGTCTTTCCTCTTTTTAAGGCTGGATCAACACGGGCCGGCATCGTCACGATAATCCGGAACCCTTGCTCAATGCGCTGTTCTACATTGTCCGGACCAGCAATGGTTGCGCAAGGGACGTTAAACTCTTTGCATGTTTTCAGGATTTGTTGAACGCCCTCTTCGACACGCGGATCGCCCATATTGCCTCCGGTCCCCAACTCGATGGAAAGGTCTCCGGATCCAGCCCAAATGGCGCTGATGCCTTTGACATTGCGCAAAATGTCCGGCAGGTTTTTTACTCCTTGTACGCCTTCCACAATAGGCATCAAGAACAGTTCGCCCTTGGGATCGAGCGGCCAGAGGTCCGCGACATTATAGTATTCCTGCAAACTTAAGCCCCAGTAGCGCGGCGCAAGTCGATACCACCAACCACGCTCACCAACCGGCTCCGTGTCGGCTGCGCCTACCGCTTGTGGATAACGGCTCGCCACTACCATAGCCAGCGCTTGCTCGACCGTATCGAGATGCGGAACGATGAGACCATACACACCGGTGTCTAGCGCTTGTTTAATGACCCATTGATTACGTTCACGCGCGTTGGGCGGCACGCGCACGAAGGGCACGATGTCAGGTTGTAAACTGCCTTTAGCAACGATGCGTTTGCGATCAAGCAGAAATTGGAGAGACAAGCGTAGACCTGGCAAGTGAAAGCCTTCGTGCTCCATTTCAAAAATGACGAAATCATAGCCCAGGTCGGCAAAGGCCATGGCCTCGTCGATATTACCGGTCCAGGCCATGCCCCCACCAAACACGACCTTTCCTTGCTCCAAAAGTTCAATGACTTTATTTAAGCGCGACGCCATATTGTTCCCTCCCCTAAGAGAACGTGATTATCGCAGATCAGCCTTTTTTCGGTATCAGGAAAGCTTTCTCATGTTTCTCCGGTTTCAGCAATATGCTTTACGGGAGAAGCACGAGAATTTCCAGCTTCAAGCTCCTCTCGGTCGACAACGACTTCGGACTATGTCAATCTCAGCGACAGAACGCGTATAGGAGGGATTTTGTGCTGAAAACACGGCCCGCAGATGAATATGTCCATGTCAGTTCCGTAGATTGGCAACCGTTTCCCGGTGAATTTTCTGCCGGCGGCATCCGCTGGAAACTATTACATGTCTCCCCAGAAGTGGGCGCGTGGACAGCTATCTTTGAGTGCCCAAAAGGATCATCTTTTGCCCGTCATATCCATATCGGACCAGGAGAGTATTTTCTGATGAAGGGCGCCATGGAAGTTCGTGGCGGAGAAGAAAAAGGCGGCTCCACGGCGCACGCAGTCGGCTATGGCTACGAGGCCTGCAATGCCCGGCATGACCAGACCCATTTCCTCGAAGACAGTGAATTTTACATGACGTTCTTGGGGCCCTTGGAATTCATTACGGAGGAAGGGACCCCTTTGGCTGTGGTCGGGTGGGAACAGGCGCAAGCATTATGGGCGCAACAGACGGGGATGAAGTAAGGCCAGCAGCAACCTACTATCTACAGTTTGTCAACTTTAAAGAAGAAAAAGCGCAAAAAACATGAAGAACATATTTCGTTTGTGTTTCACTTTCTTTCTCGGCGCTATCGCCAACTTGATGAGCGTTGGATATGCCCAAATGAATCAACCTCACGCGGCTCAGGCGGGAGCCCCTAGTCCCCTGGCGATTATCCACCCTATCAACCCATACGGCATGAGTGCAGCTGCTCCCCCTACTGGATCTACTTTTCCAAGTAACCCGGCAATCACCTATCACGGTGGGCCAGTCATTGGGACGCCGAATATCTACATTATCTGGTACGGAAACTGGGACCAAGCTAACGGGTCAGATACGCCTGAGGGTCAACAAGTCGTGCGCGACTTTCTCGTCAGCATCGGCGGCTCTCCATATTTCCTTATTAATTCCAGCTATAATCTCGTTAGCGGGCAAGCCTATTTCTTGCAAGAAATCAGCGATTCTTATTCTCGTGGTTCCCAACTGCAAGATTCCGACGTGGCGTTGATTGTGGCTAATGCCGTGACACCTTGCGTGTCGTGTACACCAAGAATCAGGCAAGTACCGACAGGCAGGGATAATAATTCTTTGAATCCAGCAACGAGCTTACCACCAAGGAGACAGATAACCCGCTTACCGTATGATCCCAATGGAGTCTACTTTGTGTTAACCTCATCCGACGTGAGCGAGCAATCCGGATTTTGTACTATTTACTGTGGGTGGCACAATGCAGCGACTCCAACGATTGGACATATTCGCTATGCCTTTGTCGGTAACGCCAATCGTTGTCTCAATGCATGCGCGATCCAGTCTATCGGTCCTAATGGAAATTCTGGAGTTGACGCCATGATATCGGTCATTGCTCACGAGTTGGAGGAGGCAACGACTGATCCTGACCTTAGTGCCTGGTACGATGGCAACGGCGCCGAGAATGCCGATAAGTGTGCATGGACATTCGGTCACTCTCAGTACCAAACAGCCAATGGCGCATTTTCCAATATGTTTCTAGGAGGAAGGAACTACCTCATTCAACGGAATCTCTATCATGACCTTTTTGGACCTAATGGCATTGCTGATTATTGCATGGTAGATAGTTCGCACAACTAATGGGCCTCTGATCTTCCGCATCTGATCTTCCTCCCAGAGTATTTCCTCATGCCCAGGTAGGTCTTGGACATGTCGTGCGAGCCTGATTCTATCGCGCTGGGTTGCGTTCCCAGGCAGAGCCTGGGAACGAGGTTGTCAACTTACTCCACTAGAGCGTGGTGAACGAAACTCTGGGTTTTCTTTTCAGCGCATGCTAGGGTCGCGGCATGCGGTTTCTCATCCTTCATGTCAACAATTTCCGTTGCATCATCACCGAAAAAGGCAGGTCGAAGGTGTACGAAACCTACGATGACCCTGTCACTCAAGTGAGTGACGCCTTGGTCGTTCTCAGTAGCATCGAACGGGGAGACGAGCGTGCTCCTGAGCGCGTTGCGACGCGAGCAAGCGCAGAGATTGCGAAACTTGCCGCCCAGCTGAAAGTTGCCACCGTCGTGCTCCATCCCTTTGCCCATCTTTTTGCAGAGCTTGGGCCTCCGGCCACGGCGATCGAGGTGCTGAGCTTGACGCAGCAAAAACTGCGTGAAGCCGGTCTCCATTCTATCCGCACTCCTTTTGGCTGGTTTAATACGCTACAGATTGACGCAAAAGGGCACCCATTGTCGCGAGTGTCAAGAATTGTGACGACAGATATAGAGGAGCACGTCACGGACCACACACCGCATAAGACCTGAGTGCGAGAGGAATTCCCTATGCGCGAAAAACTGAGGTCGCTCGAAGAAGCTGCTGCTGTTGTCAAAGACGGCGCTCTCATTGGATTGACAACATCAACAATCGACAATGCGCCGATGGCGTTTCTGCGCGCGCTGATTCGACGCGGCGCCCGGCAGTTGGGGCTCGTTACGCTTACCGTCGGAGGCTTCAACGCAGATTTACTGATCGGCGCTGGCGTCGTGGTTGAGTACGAGACCTGCTCTTGCGCTTTGGGGCCCTATGGAGCTGCGCCTCAGTTTCAACGAGCCCTGCGCGCCGGTCTAATCAAAATGAAAGACACCACCTGAGGGGTGCTGTATAGCATGATCCAGGCTGGATC
>CAZUFQ010000084.1:486-13214 GCA_964618735.1 uncultured Enterobacteriaceae bacterium | reverse complement strand
CCTTCGTCTGGAGTGATGAACCCAAATCCTTTGTCTTTGACAATCTTTTTAATTGTTCCGGTCATATCCGCCTCCTGTAGCGCCATGAAAGAAGACCTGCTGCTGTTTGTCAAGCGAATGCTGCTCCAGTCTTCTTTTTTTACTTATTGTGTTCTCATTTCCACGACATTATGACAGACTTGGTCATCGAAGCCGAAAACGTACGCAAAACCTTTGCATGGGCGCCAGTGCTCCAGAGTATCTCGTGTCGTATTCGCGCCGGAGAGGTCGTCAGTATCTTTGGCCCCAATGGCGCTGGCAAAACCACATTGCTCCGAGTATTGGCTACGCTGCTGCGGCCCTCAGCCGGAAGCTTACGGTTGTTTGACCATGCCCCGACGGATGTCATTGTCCGTCAACGACTGGGCTTTCTCGGGCATGAGAGTTTTCTCTATCCAGATCTCACCCCAGTAGAGAACTTGAGCTTCTATGGCCGAGCGTACCGATTGACAAAAGCAACAGAGCGAATCGAAACGGTCCTAGAACAAGTAGGATTGCAACAATGGCGCGACACACCCGTACGCGTCTTTTCCCGCGGCATGGAACAGCGACTCTCACTTGCTCGAACTCTGTTGCATGAGCCGGACCTGTTATTACTTGATGAACCATACACAGGTCTTGACGCCCGGGGGATAGATACTCTCCAAGCGCTGTTGACGACCATCAGAGACGCAGGGAAAACAGTAGTGCTCACCACACACGATTTCAGCTTGGGGATTGCCGCCGCCAGTCGGGCGCTCATCCTTCATCGCGGTCGCATCGCGTGGGAATCCACCGGACGCTTACCGCCAGCACACGAGTTCTCCACAATTTATCAACATCATACCCAACACCTCACACCCAACACCTGACACCCAATCTCATGTGGGCGCTTCTCTGGAAAGATGTGCTGCTTGAAGTACGGACGAAAGAACGGCTCTCGTCGCTCTTCGTGCTAGCCTTTTTGATCATTCTCGTTTTTGTCTTCGCACTCAGTCCGGAACAAGCCCAACGTCCAGAAATTAGCGCTGCGGTCTTATGGGTCGCACTTCTGTTCGCCGGCATGTTGAGTCTCCAACGTGGATTTCTTATTGAACAAGAACGCGGCTGCCTCTCCGGCTTACTCCTGACACCCATCGACCCTGGCACCCTTTTCCTGGCGAAGTTTCTCGGGAATGTCTTGTTCCTCACCATCGTTGAAATTATCGTCACGCCGATTACGCTCGTACTGTTCGGGGCTGCTCGGTCGTCAGGGCTGGTCATGCTGCCCGTAGTCGAACTGCTTGGGATCATTGGCTTCTCTGCGTTAGGAACATTGTTGTCAGCAATCGCTGTACGTACACGCGCTCGCGAAGTGTTATTGCCAGTGATGTTGCTGCCGTTGCTCATTCCCCTTCTGATTGCGACGGTGAAAGTCACCAGCTCCCTCTTAGGCGGCGAACCGTGGTCGGAAGTATGGTTGCGCGTCCTACTCGCGTTCGATGTCATTTTTGTGGTAACAGGATGGCTTATATTCGGACAAGTCGTACGAGAGTAACCATGAAAAATGTCGCGCCGTTCGCGGACTATATCCTACCCTGGCTTACTTGCACGGTCATGATTGCCGCTCTTGCTATGATCTTTCTCTACGTTCCGAATGAACAGATGCAAGGAGTTGCGCAACGGATCTTTTATTTCCATCTGCCGATCGCCCTGAACACTTACCTGGGATTTTTCATCGTGGCGGGGGCCAGCGCATCTTGCTTGTGGCAGGGAGATCGCTTTTCTGACCTGTTGGCGCAAGCTTCCGCCGAACTCGGCATGGTCTTCTGTACATTGGTCATCATTACCGGTTCACTCTGGGCGCGACCGATTTGGGGCGTGTGGTGGACGTGGGACCCCCGGCTCACCATGGTCGTCATTCTTTGGACCATTTACGCGGCCTACTTACTGCTCCGCATGTTCGCCGGAGACACAGAACAAACTGCGCGCTACGCTGCGGTCCTTGGTGTTGTCGGCGTGCTCGACATTCCCATCCTTCACGTGGCGACGCGCCTATGGCGGGGTATTCACCCCAAAGTCGAAAAGATGGCCCCGGATATGATGTGGACGCTGCTCGTCTCCATCCTCGCTTTCTTTCTCCTTTTTTGCTGGCTGCTTTGGCTAAGGATGAGGAGTCTGCATCAACGAGACGAAATCAACACGTTACGCCAAGAAGCGTTAGCTCTCTCTTAGTGAGAACATTTTCATGACGTATCTCTTTGCCGCCTTTAGCGTCACCTGGATCGTGATTTTCTTCTACCTCCTTTCTCTTTCCCGTCAACAACGCAACCTCTCACGCGAGATCGATCTGCTGAAACGTACACAGCAAAACGACAAATCGTCTGAAGTGATAGAAAAAAGAAAGTGAGGGGAATGGACAGGACGGACAGGACGGACAGGATGGACAGGATGGACAGGATGGACAGGATGGACAGGATGGAGAAGGAAAATCTATCACGCCAAGAACCACGACAGCCTCACGGCGCGGCGCTAACTTCCGTGCGTATGGTCAGGCAAGAGGGGATTCATTGCCCGATTTGCTTATTGCCGACAGGCCGTCGTATGCGCGGCAAAATTTACTGCGGCAACTGCGGCTTCATCGAGTCGTGACACGACTGTCGTTAAATCTTCTGCTCGATAATCTCGATTTCTCTCTGTACCCAGGTACACAGTCGACGTGCTTTGCGCGACGCTTCCTCCTGCAGATCTTCAAGGAGACCGCATAGCGAGCGTACCTGCTCTAAGCATGAGTGGCGCTCACCCACAATGCCGAGATTGATATGAGCGAGATCCTCCCGCGCGCCAAGAGCCATTTGGTTAAAAACATCCCAGAGCGCCTCCGTTACTGTCTTGGTATGCATATTCAGTGTGGAAAGATCCTCCACCTCACGATTGCCTTCATTCTCAGACGTCCAGCCATTTGAAGTGCATGCAAAGTATTCCGGCTCTTCCACTTCGCCATCCGGCCTGATCGGTAAGGGCGCGCTGCAAGTCACACAAGAGATACGTTTTCGATGCTCAAGCACTGGCTGAGCAGGGTTTATATTGGAAAAAGTTTCAATTGAAGCTGTCATTTCCCCCAACCCCTTAGAACACGTTCGCAGTACTACAGCGCCAATCAGTACGTGCATGGCTGATCCGCGCCATATGAGCCGCGGTTCCCCAAGACCATGGCTCATTGCTCTTGCCTAGCTTTCTTCCTTCCTTTCGCAGGATTGATGAAGCAAAAATATATCCTTTTATTATTGTTTGTCAATACAAATATTCATGTATTTATAAAAATTTTCACTATAGCAAAAGTATTGCTATTTGCTTTTGCCTTGCTATAAAGGTGACATGGAGCAAAAAGTAAAAAAGTCACGGGGCGTGCCAAAGGGAGCGCCCCGCCCGTGGGTTGCCGGTAAGCCGAAATTCCAAAATGGTGATCTGGTGAAAGTACTGGTCTTGTTGTCCGACAAGCAACTCGATTTCCTCAAAGACCGGGGGAATGTGTCCGCTACCCTCCGTACGCTTGTCGATCGGGAGATGGGCCGCCTCCAGAAGCGCACGAAAGCAAAGAGCTAACCTAGTTTAGGCCTACGGGTGGATCCACCCTCGCCACAACGAGCGAGCGGCGCCGTTGCGTTGCGCCGTGACTTCGTAAACATTGCTGCCAAGCGAAAGGTAGTAGCTGGATTCTTTCGAGAGGGGGAAGAGATGCGCGTCTTCATCAGCTGGGCAAAGGAACCAAGCCGTACGATAGCTCTAGCGCTTCGAGACTGGCTCCCTGACGTGATTCAAAGTCTCGAGCCGTGGGTATCTTCATCTGATGTTGGAGCTGGGGCGCGGTGGAGCACCGAAATCGCGCAAGCGCTCTCAGAGGCCAGGATTGGCATTATCTGTGTCACCCCAGAGAATCAGAAAGAACCTTGGCTCCTGTTCGAAGCTGGGGCCCTCGCCAAGACTTTGACAGACACCTTTGTGTGCCCATACCTGATTCGCATGCATCCGTCAGACCTTGCTCAGGGGCCCCTGACACAGTTCCAAGCAAAGACCGCAGACAGGGAAGGCACGCTCGAACTACTCTCGACTGTTAACCGTGCTCTCGGTGCTGACGCTTTGCCGATTGACCGGCTTCAACGTCTTTTTGAGAGAAGCTGGCCCGATCTTGAAAAGAAGCTGACAGCACCTCCTACCCTACCAGTAGCAACGACGGTCCAGCGAGATGTACCAGAAATGTTATCTGAAGTGTTAGAGACTGTACGTTCGCTTGCCCGTCGGATTCCCGAGCCTCAACCGGAATCCATATCTAAGCAACGAGAGCGTATCTTGCATTTGCAGCGAATCGGCCGGGAAGACGAGATCATTAAGCACCTTGAAACTTTCGGCTTCAATAAAGAGTCTTTGTTGACGATTCTTGAACGGCTTCGACTGCTCACGAATACGCAAATCCGCGATATCTTCTTGCTCATGAACGGATCGAATCGAGTTGATATTTCAGTCGAATTTCTTAAGACACTTTGGGCTGCGATTGGCTTAGATCCAACGGCCATACGCGTCGCTACACCGTCGGTTTCGAGCCAAAGCACGCAGTCTGATAGTGATCCATCAACGAAGTCGTCCAGCTAACAAGAAATAGAATCGCTACTGGCGATACAGGCCTCTCTCGGCGGAACTGACGAGAGGCGCCGTTGTTTCCTCCCGCGCCTCTCTCTATACTTGGAAAAATATTACTTACTTCCTGAGGTATCGTATGGACGAGCGAACCCCAACCCGCCGAGACGTACTCAAGACTGCGCTCTATGTTGCCCCGGTGATCCTCACGCTGGCAGCTGCCCCGTCCTTCGCCCAAGCCGGCTCAGGAGACCCGGGGAAAAAAGCGAAGCATTGGCCGCCGCCGGATGCGGATGATCCCCCCGGCAGCACGTGGGACTCAGACGATTAAGAAGCGCGGGAGACGGGGATAGCGCCCTGCCTTACTGCATTGGCAAGCTCTGGCGTGCCCTTCTCTTTAACGATCTTGGCGCTTTCAATGGAGCGAGCCGAAACGCCTACGGATCGGGCGCGTCTTCACTGGCCTTTCTGCTGTCGCGCAAATTTGCGCTAGAGCTGTCGTCTCCGTGGCGCGCGTAGCCTCCAGCTTTTTGCGCTTCCGCAAGGCGCACCCTGGCTTCTGATTCGAAGTGTGGCAACGCATCTGCCCCGACCATAGATTGTTGACTTGGGTTGAGGTGTCGTCTGTGTAAATTCAGGGAGATGACAAAGGCCACTAGCGACCCTGCCTCATCCCAGGTTCGATACAGCGGCTCAACGCCCGCTTCCATGCAGGCCCGGTATCGGTTGCGCCCGTCAATGATCTTGTCCTCATGGAGCCAGATCGGTTCGCGTAGCCCGTGCTACGGAAGGCGATACTCGAGCATCGGCGGGTCTGGCGATGCAGGCCTCTATCGGCGCACATAGCGAGCGGCGCCGTAGATCCGCCCTCGCACTATTAGGAACGATGCCCCAAGAGCAAGTCTCCCTTGAGCTTGGGGTGCCACAACAAACTTTAAGTCGATGGCTTGAGGGCGATACAAGCAATAGTAAACTTTCTAAAGCTAGTGCACCCTCCAACAGTGACGAGAGAGGGCTAGCTTGGCATCAGCCTTGCCCTATCTCCACCATCGTCCGTCTGCGTCATTGATCCATATCCTATGACAGAGTCGTGCCCTGCAATTTTTGTCGCCATTTTGGAGAGCTTTCCTCCCTTTTTTGCAGGCCTTCCTTGCTCAGACATGCATGGACATGCAGGGAGGAGGGTGAAGACCTGCAGCAGCTTACGTCCCTGGTAAGCACGGCGGGGTCACCAGGAGCAGCAATGCTTTCAAGTCATGAGAAACCATATGGTAAGAAAAACGATGAACTCATCCCAGCCGTCCCTGCCTGCGAACCGGGCCTTCTTCATCCAACTGCATAAGGATGCCAATCCTACGCAGGGAGACTTCAGAGGCCGTGTGGAACATCTCGTTTCCTATGAAACTGCCCACTTTGCATCTCTCGAAGAGCTCTACGCGTTCATACAACGCGTGCTCACCGCTCCAGAAGCGGTAGAAGAGCCTTGAGCAAGAACAGAAAGGGCGCTCCAGGACGGGTATCCACGAGAGTGCTCGGCCGCAATGACGGGGGCGCCAGCTTCGGCCGCTATCGCCGATCAGCGCGAGAGGGTACCGCAGTACTGCCTCGCTGGAAACACCGATACCGCCGGCATGCTCGTCAGAAATAGCGATGAGGACCTCACTGCCAGTGCGAGCGATAACGGCTCCGTCACGCTGATTCATGGCGATGGGAGGTGATTGACTGACCGTCCTTTTCTTAAACAATGTTTATATGCAATTGCGACGTCAATGGAAGCACGGCGAGCAAGGTGCGGAGGCTCCTTTCCCTCCTGAGAGGCGAAAGGAGGAGCGAACCGGAGCATTGAACAACCAGCTCTCTACAGCCGAGTTAATCTCCCACGCCCAGCTCGTCATGGAGGAATCAAGGCGGCTCAGAGAGGAAACTCAGATAATTCGCGCCACCTACCGTCATACGGCTGCAACAGCGAAACATGTAACGGGGAAAGAGTATTAAAAACAACAAACTCTTGTGTACCAAACTGAACCATGCCTTATGGCGGCAAGCTCATCAGCACTAGCAGATCAAGCTTGGCAGAAAACGGAGCCCGCCCTCACAGGGAGAGCTTGCCGGGGGCGAATTCCCCCGGCTGCCGGCAAGGCAGCTTCATGGGACTACCCTGCCCCCAACGGAGCGCCACCCATAGGGCGCAGCATGAAGGCCCCACGGGCAGCGAGCGACGGTCAGGCCGCCACTAGCGGAGAGGAAAGATCCGCCCTCACACTGAGTCATCGATGGAGCCTCCATTGCCACAAGACTTCTCCGAGGAAGACTTTCTCTCGCTTCAGAAAGAGACGCGTCGATTGTTGGTAAACAACAGCGGTTTTATCGCTTTGCAAAACTTGCAGGTGAGCATTTCGGGGTTTCCGATCCAGAGCTTGACCCCTACTTTTCGTTCGCTCTATCTCTGGGGTAGTGTACGTGATCTTTTTTTGTTGACGGTTGCATTCCTGATGACGCGGCCTGAGACCTATGCGAAGATTCGCCGATGTCCTGCACCACAAGCACGAAAGCCCGGTCAGCCCTGCGGCCGGTGGTTTGTTCGTGAACGAAAGCAAATGTTTTGCTCGAAAACCTGTGCGAACCGTGCTTCGGATAGGAAAGAGCGAGACACTCCCTAGCCTCCCTGTCGTGAAAATTCGCGGGACTCGGCAGGGAAACTGAGAGGAAACCAGAGCGCTAGTGCAACAGGGAAAATGCCGCGCTCGTCCAGTACTGACGCATGATTCATAGTAATTACGCGGAAGTAGGGAATCGTTGGGAACTCTTCCGGAGGAAGACAAGAATACAACCGAAAAGATTCTTTGCAGAAGCGCCTGAGCCTTTCTGTGTCTACAGAGCCGAGCACTCTCGTGTTCCTTGCACGCAAATGCTGGTCGGCGTATGTTCGCAACAATAATTTCGCCAAGTTAAAGAGAGGGTAAGGAGGAGTTATGTCTACTGAACAAACGAAGGAACAAAATAAAGCCGTTGTGCGGAAGGCGATCGCTGCCTTAAGCCGAGGAGACATGGAAGGATTCTTGGCTGATGCAGCCGATGATTTCACGCTCTCGGTGATGGGATCGGCCATCCCTCCCATGCAGGGCAAACAGAAAGTGCTCAAGGGGCTGCAGAACGCGCTCGTCGCACGGCTGGAAAATGGCGGCGCCATCGCCATGACGATCGAGAATCTTATCGCTGAGGGTGACTTCGTCGCTGAACAAGCGCGAGGCGTAGCACGGACGAAAGACGGCAAGGATTATAACAATACCTATTGCCGCGTGTGGCGCATTACTAACGGCAAAATCCAGGCGATGCAAGAATATTTGGATACAGAATTAGTGCGTTCGCACCTGCTCGGGTAGAAGAGCGAACGCTACTCCAGAATCGATCTTTTTACGGGAGGGATCAATGTTATTGGATCGTCGGGGAGAGCAACATCTCCGTGTCGCGGTATATGTGCGCCTGCTGGCGCTGATGAGTTTTGTGTTGGGTCTTGGGTTGTACAGACCGTCCACGCTCCAAGCCGAAGAAGAAACGTCTTCAGAAATCTTCAACCGTATCTGTTCAAATTGCCACAATAACAACCCCCCGCCGCGCGCTATGCGGGATGAGCAATTACGTGCGCTTCCCCCAGAGAAGATTTTTTTCGCGCTCGATAAAGGGTTGATGGCGATGTACGTCTTGAGCTTCAGCCAAGAGCGGAAGAAAGCACTCGCAGAGTTTATTACTGGCAAGACGTTGGGCTCCACTAGTGAAGTACCTGAGGAGTTGCAGCGTTGCGCGAAGAGCGATCCGCTCCCTGCCGACGCCCTCTCCAAGCCCCACTGGTCGGGCTGGGGCATTGATCTCGCCAACACTCGCTTCCAACCAGGGTCGCAGGCAAAACTGGACCGTGCAGCTTTGAGCAAGCTGGAATTGCGTTGGGCCTTCGGCTTTCACAACGCTGCGACTGTGGGTACGCAGCCTGCGGTCGTTGGTGGGCGCCTCTTTATCGGCAGTGTGTCCAACACAATCTATTCCCTTGATGCCCAAACCGGGTGTGCGCATTGGAAATTCGATACTCATGGAGCAGTCCGCGCAACCATGTCCGTCGTGCCTGCCCCCGGAAGCAACCCGCCGCGTTACCTCGTGTATGCTGCGGACCGTAAAGGATGGGCGTATGCGCTCGACGCTAATACCGGCGAGAAGGTGTGGGAGTACCGGGCTGATGAGCATCGCGACACCGCCATTAGTGCGGCCCCAGTCGTCTATAAGGATCGGGTGTACATCGCTGCAGCTTCTTATGAGGAAGTGAGCGGGTCTTTTCCTGAATATGAGTGCTGCACGTTCCGCGGGAGTGTTGCTGCACTGGACGCGCTGACTGGTAAGCCATTCTGGAAAACGTACACGATCCCGGACCCAGCACAACCGACCAAGAAGAACAGCAAAGGCGTTCAACTGTATGGACCAGCCGGCGCCGGAGTCTGGTCAGCGCCGACGATTGATGAGAAGCGGGGACTGATCTATGTCACCACTGGTGATGGCTATTCTCCTCCGGCTGCTGTAACTTCGGATTCAGTGATGGCGTTAGATCTAGAAACTGGCGCAATCCGGTGGGCGAAACAAACCACGCCGGGGGACGCATTTACCCTTGCTTGCATGACGCCCAGCGCTGATCCAGTCTCCCGTGAAAAATGTGGACCTGATATCGACTACGGATCCTCAGCTATTCTCCGTCAAGGAAAAGATGGGCGCTCATTGGTCCTCGCCGGACAGAAGTCGGGCGTTATGTACGCGCTTGATCCGGACAAGAACGGCGAGCTCGTATGGGAAAAACGGCTTTCGCCGGGCGGCCTGCTTGGCGGCATCGAATGGGGCTTTGCGGCAGACGATCAAATTGCCTATGTCCCCATCTCCGACGTGTTTGAAAACTCCGGCGCGCCGCAAAAAGCCGGCGGGGTCCGTGCAGTCAAGATCACCAGCGGTGAAATCCTCTGGAAAGCGATGTCCCCCGCGCTCGACTGCCTCGATAAGGTGGGATGCAGCGCCGGGCAGCCGCAAGCCGCCACCCTCATTCCTGGCATCCTCTTTTCCGGCTCCATGGATGGGTACCTGCGCGCTTATGATCCCAAAACCGGCAAAATCATCTGGAAGTATGACACCAAGCGGAAGTATGACACGGTCAACAAAGTGCCCGGCAATGGCGGCTCGCTGAACGGCGCAGGGGTGACCGTTGTGGATGGTTGGCTGTATTTCACCTCCGGCTACGGTTTCAACGGAATGCCGGGAAATGTGCTGCTGGCCTTCGGCCCACCGCAAGGAAAGAAGTAGGGTTCACAGAGGCGTAGATGCACTCCTGTAAGCTCAACCAGCCTGCGAGACAATCATGCTCTTTTAATGTCACTTCTCAGTGTTTTCATTCTGAGCGGAGCGAAGAATCTATATTTGAGACCTTTCGCTTCACTCAGGGTAACACCCGAGTATGGCAAAACAGCTCGTCGCGCTGGAGGAGCTGAAAAAGTCGCTGCGGCGTCGAGCATTCACGGACCAGTTTTGAGCAGCTTGACTGACAACTTGACTGACAACTTGACTTATGCTTGACTCATTCCTGTGGGCTACGAGCCACTTTTCAGCATTACCCTCCGCTTACTGACGCAGGTCGAAGCAATAGCCGCTTTGCGAGAGCGGATTCAGGCCGCCGCCGTAGAGCTTTCATGGATCCCTGTCCTGCAAAAAGACACTCGCACCCGCAACGTCCACGCATCCACGGCGATCGAGGGCAATCCGTTAACGTTGGAACAGGTGCGGGCCTTGGAGGAAGGCCGCGAACTTGCGGCGTCAGATCAGCGCTCGCAACGGGAAGTGTTGAACTATTTCGCCGGGCTGCGTTATGTGGAAAAAAATGCGGACAAGAAAATCGTCCGCCACGAGGATGTGTTCAAGCTCCATCGTCTTCTTGCCACGGGCGTGATGGATCAAGGCGAGGCGGGCCGTTATCGCACCGTTGCTGTGCGGTTTGGTCGCTATGCGCCGCCTGCGCCAGGAGATGTCTCCGGACTGATGTTTGAGTTGCTGGAATGGTGGAATACAAAAACCAGTGAACTTTCGCCGGTGATAAGTTCCGCCATCCTGCATTATCGTGTCGAGGCTATTCATCCCTTCGCCGATGGCAATGGCCGCACCGGTCGCACCTTTGCACTGTGGGAGCTGTATCGACGCGGTTTCGACACGCATCATATTTTTTCCGTGGATGAATACTATTGGGAGAATCGTCCACGTTACTACGCCGCGCTGGAGGCCGTGCGTCACGAGGGCGAAGACCTCACCAGTTGGCTGGAGGATTGCGCTGAAGGGTTGCGGCAGACGCTGGGGCGCGTGTGGCTACGCGTGCAAGCCTTCAACGTCCAATCGAAGGAGAAGCTATTCCTGCGGCCCAAGCAGGAACGGTTGCTGCAACTGCTTCGCGATTATGGCGGCATGTCCCCAACGGATATTTGGGCTACACTCAATGTGTCTAAACAGGGCGCGATGGATTTGCTCCGTCCGTTGCTCGAAGCTGGACTAGTAGAGAAAATCGGCGGTAAAAAAACCGGTCGCTACTTTCTGAAGCGACCATGAACGAAGCCGAAACCAGAGCTGAGCATCTTAATACTAAAAAGTAAGCTACTGGGCGCAACGAAACCCGATGTCGGCGAGGCTGCGGCCCGGCTCGTTCCAGCTGCGGACGGAGGCGAGGGCGAGCTGCAGCCGACTGTACCACGAACCCCCACGCACCGAACGGTACTTCTGCTCCTTGTCATACCAATCCGCCGTCCATTCCCACACGTTTCCTACCATATCAAGGACGCCATACGGAGAAGCTCCAGTTGGAAAAGAACCAACAGGCACAGTTTTGAATGGCGTTGTCGATGCTATTCGTCCAGTTCTCTCCTGCCGGAATGTCCCAACGGTCAAGCCAAACCGGCACGCCTCTGTCTTTCAGCTGTTGCGCGAAGGTGAGAACAAATTGGGCATCCTCGCGTGCATAACAAATGAAAACATGATTCCCCATGGCTTTCTTACCCATCACTCACGGACAACTCTGGGGTGGGCAAAGATAAAAGCACAACCCCGAGCAAAGGCCAGGTGAGAATCTTATAAAATTCCTCTAATTGCTTCACAATCTTCCCCCGAGAATCACGGCTACTTCTATCACTGTCAGTCAGACGTTAGCAAGGAAGACATGTCAAGCGAGCAGAGAGACGAAGTAGAAAAGAAAAAAGCCCAAAACCAAAAGGTTCTGACCTCTCTCAGGTTGCGGAGCTAGGATTTGAACCTAAGACTTCGAAGTTATGAGCTTATCTCACAGTTTGTTTTTTCTTTCATGTTGATTCGTCTTGATGAGGAAAACTGGAAAGTTAGCCGCTTCCCGGTTTCTCTTCTTACAGCTTCGTTTCTGGTGTTTTGGCTCATTACTGTCTCAGGCAGCTGATACAGCTTGCTCTCCTTCTTGACACCCGCGGACAGAGGGTTATTACAAGAGTGAAGGACATTATACTTTCCATATTCTTATCCAAGGAAGGATTTGCAATGAATCGAGACGCTAGTCAACAGTTCGCACCCATTCTCCCGACCTTCATCATTTTTAGTCTTGTGGGCGCTTTGCGCGTGTTTCTCAATTAACCTGAAAAGGGTTCACGCCTGAACCTTTTGCAACCTTGCACAACCCTTCCCGCCTGCAGGAGGAACAGCCGATGACGCTCATCAAACGATTAACACACGAAGAATATGGACACGCAGTGACGGAGTATACGCTCATACTTGGGCTCGTCGTGTTAGGATTCTGGATGGCGCGGAAGAGTAGAAACATCCGTTTCGCCCTCAGCGAGCTCTTCAGGAACATCAAGGATCTAGTGGATAATTGCTGTTAGCACCTGGGTTTCGATGTGTTCGCCCTGGGGTGTTGCACTCCTCGCTACAGATCAGTAGAAGACAGGATGTCATGGGTACCTGTGGTCGCTCTCCCATTCTGCTTCGTCTTGGCGCCATTCTCGCCTTTCTAGCGTATCTGTTGGCTGGAGCCAGTCTTGCCTTTCCCGGAGATGTCCGGTTTGCCC
>CAZUFQ010000084.1:0-476 GCA_964618735.1 uncultured Enterobacteriaceae bacterium | reverse complement strand
TTCCTCCTCTTTCGTTCGGTTTTTGCGCCTTGTTGGCCTTTTTGGCGCTTCTGCTGCCTGGAGCCAGTCTGGCCCTTCCCGGAGAGTTTCGGGGGGCCCGCTGTGCTAAGCATTGGAGGACAGGCGCCGTTACACCTGGAGCCTCATGTCCACTCTTACACCATGGGCATCATTGCCATGACAACCAACAGAACACTCCAGGGCATATCACCCTCTGCCCCGACGGTTGTCTGCGGCATGACGGACAAGGCGGCGAGATTCCCGCCCTGAGCAAATTTCTCTCTGCTCCGGGTGTCAGCAAGCCCCAATGGATTGTCCTTGGATCCCTTCTCGACGCGGACGCACGCTTTGCATTACCTCCCTTTCTTGCTCCCCCCGATCCTCCTCCCGCACGCTCCGAGTGCTTCCTCCCCGGTGTTGGTCTCACCCTTACTTCCTGCTGTTTTCCTCACTGTTGCCGGTAAGCCACGTGCGAA
>CAZUFQ010000083.1:0-13291 GCA_964618735.1 uncultured Enterobacteriaceae bacterium | reverse complement strand
TCCGGCTCCACAATAGCCATCTTTTCTTCCATCAACAAATGGGAGACATAACCGCCGATCGACAGCAGGCCGATAGGAATATTGACGAAATGCATCAGTGTCAACGCGAATAACAGCGAGAAAGGAATGGTCAGCGCAACCAGCGCCGCCATGGTTGGCCGGCCAAGAAAAACCAGCAAGACCAGGACCACGAGGGTGATGCCCATCAGGACACTATGTGCGACGGTATGTAACGTACTGTGCACTAAGAACTCGCGGTCGTAGTACGGCGCCAGGCGCACCCCTTCAGGCAGGCCAGAGGTATTGAGTTCTTCAACGGCGGCCTTGACCTGCGCTAACACTTCCGAGGTGTTCTCGCCTTTGCGCAGGAGAACAATGCCTTCGACCGATTCGTCTGTGTAGTCTTTGCTAAAAATTCCTGCTGGAACCATCGAATCTAAGCCGACGTCAGCCACGTCACGCACGTAGATGGGCGTCCCGTCGATCGACTTGATAAAGATGGCGCCAAGCTCTGCTGTGTCCTGGAGAGCCCCGCGACCGCGAATCACAAACGACATACTGCCGCGCGAGAGCACACTCCCACCTGCACTGGCATTGTTTGTTTTAATGGCGTCAACCACATCGTTGAGTGACAAATCGTAGTGTTGCAGTTGCGCCGGGTTCAGCGTCACGGTGTATTGCTTCGCGAACCCGCCAAAGTTAGAGACATCCGCCACACCAGGAGCCCGTAACAGACGGGGAATGACGAACCAGTCATTGAGCGTGCGCAGGTCCATCAGATCATGCGTGCCGTCCGACACCAATTCATACCGCAAGACCTCGCCGTAGGCGGTGGCGAGGGGTCCCAGGTCTGGCGTGGCGCCATCCGGTAAGGTGAGACCGCCGAGCTTTTCTTGCACCCGCTGCCGCGCCCAATAACTCTCCGTCCCTTCTTCAAACATCAGCTGGACAATCGAGAGCCCGAAAATCGTCCGCGATCGAATGGTCTCGACGTGTGGGACATTGCGCATGGCGATCTCGATCGGGATCGTCACTTGCCGTTCGACTTCTTCAGGCGCACGCCCGGGATAGGTCGTGATCACTTGCACCATTTGCGCCGAAATGTCTGGGTAGGCGTCGATCTGTTGGTGGAGAAACGACCAGACCCCAAGTCCAGCAAAAAAGACAGCCATGATCGAGACCGCCACGCGATAGCGTAGAGCTGTGTGGATCAGGGTCGGGATCATGCGTGGTGAGGTCCTTTCCTCTGTGACGACAGATTTTTAACCCTGTACTGCTTGAACAACGATCGGCTTGAGAAGGATGGCGCCGCTCCCAATTACGCGTTCTCCCCCGTGCAGTCCATCCAAGATCTCGATGTTCGCTCCATCGATATCACCAACAGTGACTTCCGTTACCTTCCATACCCCAGAGTCAGTCCCGACGAGTACGTAATCAGCGCGACCGACGTGCAGGACGCCGTCGACCGGCATTATGATGGTCTCGCGGAGATCTGTTCCCAGGCCGATGTCGGCAAACATGCCAGGCTTAAGGCGGCTCTGCGGATCACGCAGTTCAAACAGGACTTGGAGTGTCCGACGTTCTCGGGACAGCGTCGGCGCGAGGCTGCTGACCCTCCCAGAGAATACTTCTTCTGGAAATCCATAAAACCGCGCCGTACAGGCTTGTCCCACACGCACCCGGTCAATTTTCGCCTCAGGGACATTCGCTACGGCAACCGCCGCGCCGTCGGGCAAACGCCCGAGTAAATCGGGGTCGGCGCCAGCCTGCTGGAGTTGTCGGGCAAGGGCCGCCCGAGTGCGTGCGGCGACCTTGACCGCATTTTCGGCTTCATAGATTTCTTTCTGGCCTTGAATCTGGGTTTGGAGGAGGGTCGCCTCCTCAGTGGCAAGATCCTTGACCGAGTCCGTCCCAGCTGCGACGAGCTTCCGCAGACGCTCCACGACTTTCGTCTGGGCGGTGATGCGAGCGGTGTCCAACTCTCGAATCTTGGTCAGTTGCCGCTCGGCAAAGTCGACGTCATTACGCGATTTCTGCCAGTCGGTATACGCTGCCAACAAGTCTGGACTGCTGAATTGCCAGCGATCTTCGACCGGTCCGCTCCCCGCCGGCAGTCGCGCCACCACGGAGCCAGTGACGCTCACCACTGGGGCTGGCGTTTGCTGCTTGCTCGCTCCGGCGATGACCAACTTCTTGTCCAAAGGACTCTCTGGTGTCACCGCGATCAAGCGCGGTCCGACGACTCGCACGACCTCTGCATTCCGCTGGGGTTCCGTCTTAAGCGCCGGGGTAGCCGTATCGTGAAAGGACGACCACAAAAGCACAAGGAGTGAACCTATAGCGAGGGGCGCGAGTGTGATCTTCACGGCACGCCCCAGCTGGGTTCGCCAAGCGCCCATTGCACTGCCCTCTCCGGTTGCCTTTTCCTCAGGTGTCATGGTCAGGAAGTCCCTTATTTTAGTGTTTGTGCGCCAATGGCAGCGTTCAGTTGATATAGGGCATGCCAGTAGCTAGACCGGCCGGTGATATACAGTCTGTATGTATCACGGTACGCGTGCTGGGCGTCGAGAACTTCGATGAGAGGTCTGCCGCCAAGCTCGTACGCCATCTTGATTTTGTCCCGCACGTTTGTTGCGGCTTGGAGTTGGGCAGGGTCGTCGGTGGTCACGGTCACGTAGGCGGTTTGGTAGGCCTTGACCGCTTGCTCGATTTCCGACCGCAGGGCAACGAGTTGGGCGCGGAGCGCGAAGCTCGTTTGTCGCTGCACGGACTGCGCCTTGGCAATATTCCCTTGATTGCGGTCAAAGAACGGGAGCGAGAGATTCACGGTTGGAGCGATGGAAGAGGCGTCCGGCACACCAGGCTGGAACTGACGCGTCCAGGTCATCGCAACCGTCACGTCTGGAAACGCCTTCTTCTGTTCAGTGAGCAGGTCTGCTTCGGCCTTGGCGAGTTGCCTATGCAGGGAGATGATGTCCGGCCGATGCTGTTCTGCCAGCGCGAGAGCGTCCTCGACGGAAAGCGGCGCAAGTGGCGTGGGAACGTCAAGAGCGCCCTGGAGAGCAACTGGTGGCGCCGCATTGGTGAAACCCAGGAACGCGCGCAATTGCGCCGTGACCGTAGCCAGGGCGGTGTCGCGGTTTCGCACCTCGCGTTGGCTGTCGAAAACCGCAAGATGAATGCGGTCCAACTCGATGGTCCCCACACCGCCGAGCGCCACCCGTTCGGCGGTAATCGTTTCTACTCGTTTGAGATTATCAAGGTCTTCGCGAGCGAGATCGAAAAGCGCGCGCGCCTCCAGCACGTCATAGAACGCAGCGATGGTTCCAGCCACCCGCTGGCGGACGAAATCGGCAAAATCAGCAGCGGACACATCCACGCCGAGCCGGGCGCTGGAAATGGCAGCCGCCCGCTTGCCGAACAGAAATCCATCAATAGGATAGTTCACGCCAACATCAACTTGCGTCGGTCCGCCCGGTTTGCCGACCGTGAACGGGTTGCACAAAGGGATAAAGCAGGAATCAAGGAGCAACCCTGGATTCGGGGGTAGCGAACTTGTCAGCAGATCAGCTTTGGCTTGGGTGATGACCTCCAGACCTGCACGAATCTTGGGGTCGGCTTCCAGGGCCGTCTGGATTGCTTTGTCGAGGGTGAGCTCACGAGGCTGGATCGTCGATGGTGATGTGGGAGACGGCTCCCTATGTTGGGACGCATCGAGAACTGGCGCCATGTCTCCCGTGGAGTTGGCAGTGCTCGGCTCCGGGGGCGCTAGGACGGTTTGTGGCGGGACTCCACGGGAGGTACATGTGGACGGCTCGGACAAATCCTCTTGTCCGATTGGTGGCGTGACGCCCGCAGGTGTCTGCTCTTGCATAAACGTCGGCAACAGCGGGGGGGAGTAGTCCCGTACTGCACAACCTGTCAGCCCGAGCAACCAAGACCCCAGCACTAAACGTATGAGCTGCCCGACAAACTGGGGCGCGAGCAATCCATGGAGATCCAGACGTTGGGTCATGCTGACCATCATGATCTCCGGATTCTTTACTTGACGTTCCACTACAAACTCTCATCACACCTCCAATACCATCGGGCTATTATTTGTTTACGTTTTGCCAAGCTCAACACAGAGAGGATCAGGATAGCGGGCATGGGGTCCCTTCTCTGAATACTTTGCTCCACGATATTCCGCAATTTGTGTGCCGGTTCTTTAGTTTATTCAAGCCTTCACCGTGCTGGTTCACATGATGGATTATTTCAGGAATTTTCTCGCTCGTGCTCCAGAGCAGGATTATGACCATGCTCGTTCCCCGGCGACTGTCCCGGCAATTTGCAGGGTTTGTTGTTTATGCACTGCCGCATTTTGCTGGGATGTCATGGGATCAAACCAGCCGCCTAAGGATTTTGAGGCGGCTCTCCATACGTTATTTTGAGATGGTAATGGCGGGTCCAGCCTGAGGCACCGCCGATACAGTCATCTGAAACAGTTGATACAGGAGGCTGAACGCTTTGCGATTCCACTGATAGCCGGTTTCGGGCCGCACCGCGTAGTAGTGGCCATTAAGGGCGACAGACAGATCGACGCCAGACGGCACGCGGTCGGTTTCAAGGATGTCCAGTGCATACACGGGATTTTCGCTGATCGGCGGCGTGCGCAGATCCGGCGCTACATCATATTCGGGCTCCTCCACGATAGTGTGGCCAATGAAAGTCAGCACATTATAGAAACTGCGGAGCCGTAACTTGCCGTGCAACGGATACTCTCCGCCAGGATACCCTGACCGGATATCCACTAGGATTTCATTACTTGGTCCTGCGTCCGCCTCCTCTTGGAGATGGAGGCGCTCCTCCATAGGCAAAAGCGCTAGGGTGTAATTGGTAATGATAATGCGGCCAGTCACTTGTTTGGACACCCTATATACCTGTTTTTCGGCGTCATACGCCAGAGAAAAATCTTTATAGGTCGATTGAAATCCTTCCGGAGTCACAGCGCTCGCAGGCATCGTCCAACTGTAGTGGAATTGCAATGGCTCGATAAGCAGCGCATGGCGATCCTGAATAGAGGATAAGTGGGCCATCACGCGCCGGAAGACGGGATAGCCGTCTCGATCCGAAGGATCATTGTAGAACACCACTTCTTGGTCTCCTTCCAGTGTTAAACGAAGCTCGCCCGCGAGCAGCCGCAGCAGGGCATCGACATCATAGCCCTGGCGCAACAACATCGTGAGCTTCTGTTCGGGAAACGGGGTCAGCAACCGTTGGGTAAATTCGTCACCCTGCATGGGGGCAATACTGATGGTGGGATTTTCCGCCACCGTGCTGCCAAAAAACGGCGCCAGCAAGGAACCACTCGAGCCGGTGAGTGCGGGGGTGGCGCCCGCAGTGAACGTAAAATTGTACGTCTCGGCAATGTTTGCGATCCCGGTGAACTGGATGGGTTGGTTATGGCGCGCCCGCGCGATATTGAGCAGCAACTGCTTGGCCATAATATCCGCGGTCGATTTGTCATACGCGATAACCGCCCGGTCCAGGGCGATAGGGGCTACACACCCACTGACGCTGAACCCGAAGACGGTGACAAGAACCCAGGAGAGAAGCAGTTGGGGCAATAAGGAGCATAAAGGAGCAGAGTGGTATACCTCGCGGTGAGTTTCACCGTACAGCTGACCGGTTATGCGCGCCATGTTCGCCCAGAAGCTTACCCTACAGCGCTCGTTACGCGAAGGGGGCCGCTGCTGAGGATCGGCTCACCACCAACAGCCCAATTGCAGCGTACTGCCAACCGTTTCAGTTTTTTCCCTGCTTAGACGTTTGGCGTTTCTGGAGTTAATACGAAGGCGATCCGCGTGCCACGATCATTGTCACCGGGCTCACACCAGATGGCGCCTCCGTGCGCTTCGACGATTTGGCGACAGAGATAGAGTCCAATTCCCGCACCGCGTGCGCCATTCGTACCGTTCGCTCGGTGATGTTCGACGCGAAAGAACTTCTCGAATACACGCTCACGAAACTCTACGGGAATCCCGGGACCGGTGTCTGTCACGGCAATTTGCAGGAGTCGTCCCTCATCTTTTCCGGTATTCTGCCGTGATGTCAACGCAATCGACACCGCGCCACCAGAGGGAGTATAGGTGAGTGCATTGGTCAGGAGATTGGTCAAGACAATGCCAAGGCGTGCGGCGTCACCACGCACAAGCGCCCACTTACCCTCCTGTCTAACCTGTAAGGCAATGTCTGCATCCTCATAGCGTGGGCGCAGTGCGGCGACGGCGTGCTCGATGACGGCAGAGAGATTGATGGTGTCTTGCATCAGCCGCAGCTGCCCTGCTTCGATACGGGTCAGATCGAGGAGTTCGTCAATCGTGTTTGCCAGTTCCTGGCATCCAAGGGAGGCCGCGGCGAGAATTTCCTGTTGCCGTGGTGTCAGATTCTGGGCGCTTTCTCCGAGGAGAAGCAAGTTCATCCGTAATGTCGTCAGGGGCGTTTTCAGCTCATGGGAAGCGACGGCGACCAATTCTGAGCGCAACTCATCAAGATGCGCAAAGTCTGTCACGTCGTAGAGCACGGCGACCGCGCCACACTGCCCTGCCGAAAACTCCGGGACAGGCATCGCCATGAGCAAGAACTTGCGTTGGTGACCGTCGAGCGCCACGGCAAAGGTATGGCTCAGCTCCGCGCGGGTTTCGAGTGTACGCTCGCCGCGCAAAGCAGCGCGTAGCGCCTGGAGCCTAGGGGCAGGAAAAGGCAGATCCCCGACACGCTGGGCGTGTTCGGCTCCGGTCGCCTGGAGCAGTGCGCGGGCCAACGCATTTGTCGTGACGATCTGGCCAACTGGATCGATCACGATCACCGCGTCAGGAAGCGTCGCTAGGGTAGCTTCTAGCGTCTCCTTTGCGCGCAGTACCTCACCAAGGTTTGAGCGGCGGAACTCGGCCAGGGCTTCAGCCATGCGATTGAATCCCCCAGCGAGTTGCCCAAGTTCGTCTGGAGAGGTTACGGGGACGCGGCGGTCAAAATCCCCAAGTCGAAGTGCTTCTACGGAGGTCGAGAGTTCGTGGATTGGCCTGAGAACCGTGCGAGCCAAGAGGACCGCGACAATCGTCGAAATCAGCGGCGCCCCCACTGAGATACCCCCGACGAACACGGTAGCCCGCTGTGCTTCATCACGGGCGCGAATACCAGCAAGCTGCATGGATCGGAAATTGAGTTCGCGGATCTTGGCGCAGTCGCCCACAGTCTGGCGTAGCACAGGATTCACCTGTTCATGGTAATACTTCCCCGCCTCAGCGTGTCCGGCCATCGCCAATAAGGTGCTGCCCACCGCGCGATAGGCCTCGACATGCTGTTGGAGCATTGACGCCACCGCGTATTCCTCTGGGTCTTGTAGGAGTTTCAACAAACGTGCGTAGGCGCTGTCGAATTGCTGCTGCTGCGAGAGGAGGTCTTGCCGAGCGCGCTCGCTCTCACCATTTACAGACACAAGCAACGCATCGTCTTCGCGTTCGAGTATGCTCGCGAGCATCGCGGTGAGATCAGTGGTCTCTTGGCTTTCTCGCAGGGTTTTCCCGACGACTGTGCTTAAGCGCGTGAACATCACCGCGCTCCAGATACCACAGGCCACGGTGGTCATTACCAACAAGCAGCCTGCCAGAAGGAAACGAGTCTGTAAGCGTCGGAGCTTCATAAGCGACCTCCCCTTTATGGCGTATGCGTTTAAGCCGTCGCAGGCGTCACGCAAGTCTATAGCGCTTGCGCTTCCGCTGGAGCGTCGTTGGGTCGATTCCTAAGATCCGCGCCGCCGCCTCGAAAGACGGGGCCCGAGCCACGACACGGGCAATGTGCTCACGCTCGATGTCTTCGAGAGAACACTCTTCACCAAGGGTTGGCGTCAGTGTCCGACCACGCACGGGGCTCGTTACCCCATCCATGTGGGGCTCTGGAGAGATGAATGTTCCATCGAATGGGAGTCCGAGGTCTTGCGGTTCCACGATGGTCGAGGGCGAAAGGATCAGCGCCCGCTCGACCGCGTTTCGCAGTTCACGCATATTGCCCGGCCAGAGATACCGTACCAGCGCCTCTTCACAATGGGAAGAAAAGGAGAGGTGATGACGCCCCTGTCTCCGTTCGAAAAATCGCAAGTAATGGAGCGCCAAAGGGAGGATGTCCTCTGGCCGCTCGCGCAATGGAGGAAGCGTCAAGGTGATGACGTTCAAGCGAAAGAACAGGTCTTCACGAAACCGCCCCGCTTTGACTTCCTCTTCAAGCGGACGATTCGTAGCCGTGATCAGGCGCACATCAGCCTTGCGATCCTTGGCCTCACCCAGCCGTTCGTAGGTGCGGTCATGGAGAAAGCGCAGGAGCCGCGCCTGTGCATCTGGCGTGAGGTCGGCCACCTCATCGAGGAAGAGCGTCCCGCCTTCTGCCGCTTCGACCTTGCCTACAGCGTCAGAGACGGCCCCGGTAAACGCCCCTTTGCGATGTCCAAACAACGTACTACTCATAAGATCACTCGCCAGCATGGGACAGTGGACGGTCACAAAGGGGCGGTCTGCGCGTTTGCTGTGGAGGCGCATCCAGCGGGCAAGTACGGTCTTTCCAGTGCCGCTCTCCCCGCGCAGCAGCACGACAGAATCCGCAGCGGCAACACGCAGCGCAGTCTGGAGAAAGGCATCGTAGCTGGGGCTTTGGGTCTCGAAGAAGCTTTCGCCTTCGGTTTCGTCGAGGCGCTCCTGCAATTCCGAGATCTGACGTTGAAGAATCTGTGCCGCCACCACGCGCCGCGCTTCGTACCTGCTCGGGAGTAAAGGGCTTTGGTAAATAATCGACGGCGCCCATCTTCATGGCTTCGACTGCTGTCTCAAACGACGCGAAGGCCGTAATGACAATCACACCGATGCCTGGCCGCCGACGCAAGATTTCAGGCAGGATGGTGAGCCCTGATTCCGCCTGTAACCAGAGATCAAGGAAGACCACGTCGAAACGGCTGCGTTCCAGAGCTTCCACAGCTCCCGCAGCGGTTCCGACCCCTAACACACGTGCATTATCAACTTCAAGGCAGAGACGAACAGATTGGCGGACGCCTGGATCATCATCAACTATCAGAGCGGACCAAGCAGTATCCATGAGAGCCTCTTGCACTAACAAATATCGCTTCCAACCCTAGGGCGGTTCTGCAGTTAAGGTCAAGCCATCCAGCGCCCCTACGGCGAGCGGCTCACGGAGGATGCGAGCAGCCTTTAAGGCATTCTACGTACCAAAACAACGACTACCTGTGACGGTGTGGAATTGCCGCGGTCACGATTTGAGGTATACCAAACTGTAGAGGAGCAAGTCGGAGTCCCGGCCGGAGAGACTTTCGCTCGCGGGTGGGTGAGGAAGGCTAGCGATTACCGACCTATTGTCAAAGGGAGAAGAGCAATGGAGGAGCGCTCAGAGTTGAATCCTTTCGTACCTGACGTGTTAGAAGACCCCTACACCGTGTACGCAGAACTGCGGCGTAGAGGCGTGTACCAGTTGCCGAACACCTCGATGTTTATCGTCACGCGCTTTCGCGACGTCGAATACGTGTTGATGCATCCGGAACTTTTCTCAGTCCATGGCCTCACTGAAGGGCTCGCGCGCGACACGCCGGAGATCCGCGCGATCGAAGCCCAAGGCTGGCCGGCGGTCGATGTCCTCAGCAAAGCCGACCCACCGGAGCACACCGGGTACCGCAGCGTGGTCAACCGACCCTTCGCCTCCCAAAGCGTGAAGCAGCTCGAACCCCGCCTGCAGGAGATCGCGAACCGTTTGATCGACGCCTATATCAGTGCAGGCCGAGTAGAATTTGTCAGTGAGTTTGCCAAGCCCTTCCCTCTCTACGTCTTTGCGGAGTTAATGGGACTACCGGAGGAAGACATTAGCCCGGTCAAGCGGTGGTGTGACGCCCGCATTGAGCGTATGGGCGGCTCCCTGATTAGCTACGAGCGCGATTTGCAGGCTGCCCACCAGGTGGTAGAGTTCCAACACTACCTCTACCAGAAGATTGAAGAACGGCGTGCGACGCCCGGCGCCGACCTGATCTCCCACATGGTGACGGCTCGCGTGGAGGGGTTTGGGGGACGCTCGCTCACCACGGAGGAACTCATTAGCATGATCGACATTATTCTGCTGGGTGGCAACGACACCACCATCAATTTGCTGAGCAGTGGGATGGCGCTGCTGCTGCGGCGCCCCGAGCAGCTGGCGTTGGTGTCTGCGGACCCCTCCCTCATTCCTAACTTCGTAGAGGAGGCGTTGCGAGTGGAGTCGCCTGTCCAGTGTCTATTTCGAACAGCAAAAGTTGACACGGAGGTTGGGGGAGTACGAGTCCCGCAGGACGCCCGGCTCGCGATCATGTATGGGGCGGCCAATCGTGATGCCGAGCAGTTTCCCGACCCGGACCACTTTGACGTGCGTCGCCCGAACGCCAAAATGAGTGTGGCGTTTGGGGCAGGAATTCATTTCTGTCTCGGCGCTTCCCTGGCGCGTCTGGAAGGGAAGGTCGCCTTCGAGACGCTGCTGACCCGACTGCGCAATGTGCGTCTGGCCGAGGGCAAAAACGATTTCCGGCATACGCTTAACCCCATCGTGCGCGGCCTTGAGGCCCTCCATCTTGAATTCACTTCCGTAGCGCCGTAGTAGTCGATACTAACCGCCCAGGCTCACCATCTGCTTGTCCAGGGTTATCCTGCCTGTGCGGTTAAGCTCTTGAGTTCCGCTTGCAGCTTATCAATCTCCTCTTCCAGCTGCCCTTGCAGCGCCGCGTAGGCGCTCGGGTGCAGTGTTTCACTGCGAATCACAAGGCCGTCGAGTTCCGTTTGTTTTCGTTCGAGCTCCGCGCGGAGCAGTGCAACTCGGTGTTGAGCGGCTGCTTTTTCTCCGTCCAATTCCTGTTCTTGCTTTGTTCCCATGATTATTGTCCTTTCCTGGCGTGTCATCAGCCGCCAGCATGTTGCGTATTCCGTCAATTCTCAAGCAATTGGGGGAAGAACGAGAAGCACTTGGTAATCGTGCTCGCTAATAACTATTCATCCCTGACGATACCCCACAACCTCCGCGCACTCCTAAATTCCCACCGTCCGCTTAATGGTATATGACGATGCACCGGACCTCGATGCTCCAGCGGGCTGGCGCAGTGGGCGGGGTAGATGCATCGTCGAAGGAGCTATGAAAACTGAACGTGCACGGCGCGTGCGGGTCGTTGCTGTCAGGCCGCTGCCCCTGGGACCGCGCAAGGGGGCCAGCCGAGTCCCATTGCTTGATGAGGAGGGCCTCGTCGCGCGTAATGGCCGGGTAGTAGTACCACTCGTGTCCCGGAGCCTGTTTCGAAAAATAGTTCTCGCCCACCCGGTCAGCATAGTGTAACTCAAACACGCTGAGGTCTTTCGGAGTCACCGTTTGTGCGTCACACAGGGCCAGGGCATGGGTCGCGACCGGCTCATCCGCAATATTGCGCCACACGTTAATGATGGCGAAGCGACCGTTCTCACCGATCGCTTGCTCTACCTCCGCCGGGTCGAGCAAGGACTCTCCTGGGGCGATGGTCGACCGCAGCGTATCATTTCCACACGGCTCTTGCGCCAGGCGTTGCAACCGCTCCGGGGCGCTGGTGAGGGTGTAATCTCCATGCGCCATGCGAGCTGGGCCTTGCACTTCCTGCCCGCCACGAATGCGTTGCTTGCTCCGTTTCCCGTCCGTAGACCGGACATTGTGGTCAAACGCCACAACCGTTGCGGCGCCAGTGACCTCTTGGACCAACTGTTCACATTCGCGGTAGTAATGTTGAATGACGTCTTGGTGGTCGAGAAAGTCGAGGTCCGGGTGCGCAAGGGGACGAAAAAACAGCTCAAACCCGTTTTTCTCGACCGTGCGACGTTGGTTCCCCTCTAGCAGTCGGGCGTTATGGACCGTGACCTGGCGCTCGTCGAAGATGACCCCATCCAATTCGGAGTCGCTCCCATTAGCGTTGCGCCGCAAGAGCATCTTGCCGTTTCGGTATAATGAACTGGGAACCGAAGAATCGAGGTAGTTCAGCCGACCCACACTGGCTGGGCGGTCGGTCGCCGGTGCTGCGGATTGAGTCATGCGTACCTCCTTTAAGCCAATCTAGACACAAAGTTTTTGATAAAGGCGTTCGTTTGGTCGGGGACTTCCAACTGAAGGAAATGGCCTGCGCCTATCGCACGGGCGAGTTCCAGTTGCTTGACTTGCTTGAAAATGGATTTGAGATGTGCAGGGTCAACCGCTTGAGGAAAACTGTCAGCCATCCAGGGGCCGGCCATCACGAGAGTTGGCTGTCGCATGGTCGCCGCTAGCGCGGCGGTGTCCGCTGTCATCAGTTTGATCTCTTTGACGCGAGTCTCTACTGGAGTCCGACAAGCCTCTGCGACAGCCGAGGCGACGAGTGCTCGATCGGCTTGGGCACCGAAAAAACTATTATACAGCTCCCGAAAATATAGTTCTCCATCCGGCGCCGTCAATTTGTCTATCATCTCGGCGTAGAACCGCGCCGTCACATTCGTCGGATCGTCGAGATCAACTCCACGTGAGACGGCGGTATCAACCATGATGTAGGCTCTGGCTAACTCTGGATAGCTGGAACAGAAAGACACCCCGGCTGGGCCGCCACCAGCGTGAGCGATGGCCACCGCGTTGGCGAGGCCTTCATGTCGAGCGAGGGCGGCGATGTCCGCGGCGTGTTGCGCTGGAGTATGGCCAGTCCCGGGAGTGGTGGACTTGCCCATGCCCCTTCTATCCATGCGAAGAATACGATGGGAATCCTGGAAGTATCTAACCTGTTGTTCCCAGTGGTTCAGATTGGAACACCAGCCGTGAATGAAGATCAGAGGAGGGTTTCCCCGTTCATTGCCCTCTATTTTGTAGTATAGCTCGGCCCCATCTTCGGTCATGAATGTCGACATCTTTTCCTCCTCGCCAATAAGGTTTGCCCGTTTTGCTCTTCTAGACATTCAACCGATAGGCGTCTCCATCGCGCACCAACTTCCCTGCGGTGGGGCCGGCAAAGTGGGTGCCAATAATCAGCGTAGGAGTATCTGCATATTCCGCGAAGACTCGGCGACGGGTCGCGATGGCGGCGTTGTTATCCTCATCGGCGGAAATAGAGAACGCAGGATTGCAAAATTGAATGGGGTGGTGCATGAAGTCACCTGTGATTAAAGCCTTTTCCCCTCGGGACTCGATCAACACAGAACAATGACAAGGCGTATGGCCTGGGGTCGGCACGAGGCGGACTCCGTCACAGACGTCCGCCGGT
>CAZUFQ010000082.1:0-13328 GCA_964618735.1 uncultured Enterobacteriaceae bacterium | reverse complement strand
AATGCCGGGTGCGGAGGGTGGTTTGAAAAGTGTTCGGGGTGTGACGGGTTGGAAATCATTTCCCGTGAAATTGTCAAACTCGAAACTTCCAGATGCATCGCGGTTAAGCCGGCCAGTCAACGTATAGAACCGATTGCAGAAGGTCGGTCCGGGGTGCGCGGCAAACCAGCGCTGGCAGATCAAGAACTCCCGGGCTAAGGCGTCATAGACCGGGACATGGGCAGCCGTGTGATAGCCCATGACCTTGCCGGGGTTATCAATCTCGGGAAACTTGGCTGCAAAACTTGTCACGAAGCCATTCATCTTGCCGCCGTTGATCTGGTTCTCAACAGGTTGGTGACTGTGATCGGGGCTCTCGTTGAACGTGGTGTCGGGGAGCGGGAAGGATGAGTAGTTACGCCCCTTGCCGTCGGCATTTGCCTCGCCACCGTACAACCCATCAATGTCCGTCCGCTTCTTGCCATCGCCGCCACCCTCTTTGCTCAAGTAGCCGAGCATGTGATCGAAGGAGCGGTTTTCCATCATGAGCACTACAATATGGTCGATGTTGGCGAGGAGCCCCTGATTAAGCGGCGGCTGCGGATTTTCCGGGAATGGTTCGAGCTGGCCGGGCGGGATGATGTAATCGATAATCAGCGACTGATCATCGCTAGAGACTCCCACTACATAGAAGTCCCCCCCCACTAGCCATCGCGTCACTATACGATTGAGGGCGTCACGATTGTCCGATAATTTCAACGCCTCAAGTATTTTTGAGTTGAGATTCTTCTCAACTTTGTTCGCCACCACGCCATCAGGCAAAAAATCCACATTGACACTCACATCGGTATTGATGAATCTTTTGATCAGCCCCTCCTTAACCAATCCCTTAATGCTCGAAGGGCTTGGCCCATTCAACCGAATTACTTCGCCCCTAAAATGCACGGTGAGCATGACCTGGTTTAAGCCTGTACTGGTTATCGTTGCTGAGTTTATCGCCTGTTCTATCTCCTCTATAAAACCCACGAGGTCTATCAAACCGTTACGACTACCGAATTCCATTTTCAATTTGATATTGAACGCATCGAAATCAATGTCGTGAGCATTGAAATCCTCAACCTTTATTTCTATTCCTCCTTCGGTCTCGAAATGAATCGCAATCTCTATTCCTACCAATTGTCCAGGAACAACATTGAGCGCGAGCCCATCGCTGTTGACATCTTGAAAATAAAAACGGTGTGTTCCATAGATCACACCAGGAAGTTCCAATACCTCTCCTGGCCCCGCTAGCTCCTTTAATACAACTGGATGATCGTGGTCATATTCCGCCCTGTTCGGATCAGACATGGCGACAGAATCAAGCATGGCTACAGTCAGCGCACTCTGTCCATATTTTCTTTCCTTGCTATTCAAGCGAATTTGGAATAACGGTCGATCTCGCTCATTAAAAAACACGTCGAACTTGCGCTGCAAAAAGTCTAGCGAGATCACTTTTCTTAGCATACGGCCGGGCGGGGGGGCCCCGACGAATTCGCGCAACGAGAGCGGGAACGACTCATTGCGCTGGTAAGCCAATTCTTTGATGCTCACTGATCGGCTCACCACATCTAGAGATTCACGAACGCTAGTCATTATGGTTCTCCTTTTGTTCGAATGGTTATTGCAAGGCGATAAGTACGGGAATGAGTCCCGTCCCTTCCTTCTGAGCGCGCAACGCTTTCCCGATCACCGCACCGGACGCCTTTGCGGGATCGCCACATCTCATGGCATGCCCCGGGGTGGAGGAAGTGGTCAGCAGATCGCCTACTTCAATCGCGCCATACTGTGCATCGACTTTGCAGTACACTTTGCCCAGGAGCGCGATGGGTTGCCGATTGCGGGCGGACTGCTGCTTATCCAGCACGATTCCCGGTTTGTAATCCCCAGCCCCGGAAACGACGCCCACCACCCGCTTGTCGCTCGCATGCTGGCAGGGATACAGCGTGCCGTCGTCGCCCAGCACCATGACCGTGCCAGGTTCCACCAAGAGCTCCGTCCCGATGTTGAAATCTTCAGCGCAGTCGGCGTTGGTTAGGCGGATGTCGCCAGCGACTTCAACATAACCACTGACACTCAGGATCCCGTTGACCTCCAGGCGATCCCACACCGAGACTCGTCTTCCCAACCCCGCGGATCGGTTGCCGACAATCATGAGGGTCTTGTATTGGTTAGTGTCATTCGAGATCTCTGCCTGATTTCCCCCAACATCGGGCCATCCCCTCCATTGTGAGGTGAAATGAACCGCATTGGAGCCGGTAAGAATTTGCAATTCGCCGGCAACATCCAGTTTCGCCCCCGGATCTGAGGTCCCGATGCCAACGTTACCGCTGGTGTCTACCGTGATACCTCTAGTGTACCCTGCCCAAATCGACGTCTTGGTTCCTGTCCCTCCGAGCAGTAACATCTCCCCTGCGCCAAACCCGGCTCTCGCATCGGGCACGCCGACATAGCCTTTCCCGGCTCCTTCCGGATAGAAATCCCAACCGGCTGCGAAACAACCTGTGTTGCCTGGAGACGACTGGAGGCGCGGTGGGGGATCATTGGCGACGGAAAGAATATGCAGTTTCGAGATCGGAGCTGCGGTCCCGACGCCCACCTTATCAGCGGATAAAGTCAGTGGACTAGTCTTGCCAGTCTGATCCTTCACCGGCTGTGCTGTTCCATTCACTGCTTTCTCAACTTGTAGATTGATGGCCATTTTCGTGATCTCCTCTGATGTTAGGGTTATTGATCGTGTATCCAGCAAAACTCGCGAAGCTGATTCCAGAAAATCTATTGCAAGGCAATCAGTACAGGAATGAGTCCTTGGCCCTCTTGGAGAGGACGCAACGCTTTCCCCATCACTGCGCCAAACGCCTTGTCGCGATCAATAGCTTTCATGGCGTGCCCCGGCGTAGGAGAGGTAGTCAACAAATCACCTACGGCAATCGCGCCATACTGCGCATCAACTTTGCAATACACTTTGCCCAGGAGTGCTATGGGCTGTCTAATGTGTTCCGACGGGCGCTTATCGAGCACGATCCCCGGTTTGTACTCACCGGCGCCAGAGACCACCCCGGTCACACGTTTGTCGTAGGCTTGCTGGCTCGGAAAGAGCGCGCCGTCTTCACCCAGCACCATGACTGTGCCGGGCTCGACCGCTGCATCGGCGCCAATGGTGAAATCCTCGGCGCAGTCTGCATTGGTGAGTCGAATGTCACCGGTCACTTCGACATCGCCCTGAAAAATTGCTGCTGTCCCATGACTAAAAGCCACGAGACCCACGCCCGTGTTGCTTACGGCCTTTACCCCAATGCCAGCGCCCTTGTGCTCACCCCACACGCCAGCAGGACCATTTTCTAAACCCGCGGTCTCACCATACACGCCAATCCACTTCGAGCTTGTTCCCACAACACCAGTGCCCCCGGCGGTATTGGCGCCATAGACGCCAAATCCACCAGACGTACTTTCGCTAATGCCGACGACGCCGCACCAACCCTTGCCCTTCGCAAACACGCCATTAGCGCCCCCTTCGGCTTGTATTCCATTCGTATCGCCCTTACCAAGCACCCCAATGGATTCACCTCCCGTGGCGGCGCCCGTGATAGCAACGCTGTTTTGTCCAGTGGCCGTTTCATTAATCGCCATATACGCTCCCCATTATTCAGTGCAAAAATTTCTAAGAGCGAGGCAGAAAATAGACGATCTAAGTTCCGCCTCACAATCGTCATGATTAACTATGTAGACATAACTGATGCTGTCCTATTTCACCTCGATCTCCATCCGCATCCAGGGATGGACGCAGCACTGAAAGCGGTGCAGACCCTTCTTCAAGCCGCTGATTTCTAAGCTGCTCCCCTGCAGCACGCGCGTGCTCGCCAGCTCGGTATTGTTCGCGTACCCTCCCGCGCATGCCTGTATGGCAGGCGAATTGGGGGGATTGTTGAGGACAGGGAGGAAACCGCCGCCGAACTCATCGACTTCGGTAAAGGTATGGATCTCACCGCCTTGATTGACCACGCGTAGCGAGTCCTTCTTTTTGATGGTGACCGGGTTGGTGGGATCGAAGAGCCAAGCCGGATGGCCCGTTGGCAATGCCCCTAGAAAGTCCGCAAGCGGGACGCCCCCTAAGCTGACGACATTGAGGCAGGTGCCAGGACCAAATTGCGTGTTGAAGCTTGTGGGATCACACTCGTCGAGGATGATAACCTGTTGGCTGTGGTCCTGGGCTTCAGCTGCCCCTATCGTTCCCATTCCTATTACCATCGCTAAGATGCTTCCGAGCCTTCGCAGCGTTTTTGTCATAGTCATGTTGATCTCCTTCATGTGCGAAAAATTGTTTCCTATATGAGCAGGTTTAGTGTCGGCAAAAGCTTTCTACGCGGCAGTTTTGGTCATCACCTCCTGAGCGGCATGCTGGGGCATCTCCTTCTTGGCGAGGAACCGGGGGACGAGCATTGGCACTTGTCGGCGGTACTCCGCATACGCCTCCCCATGCGCCGCGAGCAAATCCCGTTCTTCAAGCTGAATGGCGATCAGGATGTAGGCGGTAGTCAACAACGCAAACACCAGATGCGCCGCGGTCATCGTCGGCGTCGCCCAAAAGGCGAAGAACCAACCGACGTACAGCGGGTGCCGCACCAGTTTATAAGGCCCTGGGGTTCCAAAGCTTAGCGGCGTGTATTCTTTCCCTCGCAGATAGAGGTAGACTTGCCGCAAGCCAAAGAGATCAAAGTGATTGATCAGGAAAGTCGAGACCAGTACGAGCAGCCAACCAAAAGCGAATAGACTATACAGTAGCAGGCGCCCCATCGAATTCTCGACCTGCCACACAATGCCTCCCATTGGTTGCCACTGCCAGAACAGCAGCAGCAAAGCGAGACTAGAGAACAGGACATAGGTGCTGCGTTCGGCCGGCGGAGGCACAAATTTGGTCCACCACCGCTTGAAGGCTGGCCGCGCCATGATGCTATGTTGCAGCGCAAACAGGCCTAGTAACCCAACGTTGACAAGCAGCGCCAGACCAAAGGTCATCTCCGGAGCTGAATCCAAGGACTTCGGGACGAGAAAGTTGCCAACAAAACCACCGGCATAAAGGAACGTAACGAGGAAAATTAGGTAACAGGCCACACCGTAGATAAAAACCATACTTCTTCGCATGACAGACACTCCTTATTTGAATTCGTGGGTTGTCTTCCGTCTTGTTTTTCCTTGCCTAATCACTGCGTACACTGTGCATAACTGCGCCCTCCTCTTCCGTTTACGTGAATGCTGTTCTCTGCAGAGAAAGGCGTAACAAATGATGGAACAATTGTTCACTGGAACGTGTGACTAAAAGGCAATGAGGAGAGAAGTCAGGAAAGAAGGGAACAATTGTTCACTGTGAGGAGGGAAATAGCGAAGGGAGACACATATAGCGAGAGAGAGGAGTGAGGCGGTCTCCTCTCTCTCGCTTTCCACGTCTACATCTGCCACGTGCTTGGCATGCGGACATCGGGGGTGTAGGAGCAGTAGACGCCTGTCTTGAGGGTAGTGGCCAGATGCTGGCATAAGGGGGCATGATGCTTGCCGATCTTGCGCAGCGCCAGTTTGATGGCCCGGGTAATGCTCACCCGCGCCCGTTCCGCTGGCGCCCCCATCTGCCGCACCCGCCCGCCCAGCCCAACTGCTCTGCTCAGTTCGTGCGTGAGAAAGTCGATCTCCGCGGCCAGCTGCTCACTGCGGCCCAGATCATGACAACGCCCCGCCTCAGCCAGTTCTTCCTGTAGCTCGTGCAAGCGCTGCTTATAGGCCGCTCGCGCCTGTGGATCGAGGATTTCTCCGGCGTCGCTGCACCCCTCGATGCGATCGAACGGTAAGCTGGGGTCCTGAAAGAGCTGAACTTCAACAGCTTCCTCGCTCAGGTCTGCCCTGACAGCGATCAAGGTGAGGACATGGACCTCCTGGTGAGGATGTTGCAACAGGTGAGCAATGTAGTGCAGGCCGCGAGCTTCTTTGAGACGACAGGTCGCGCCCGCAAAACTCACCGTCCAGTACTCGCCTTCGAGGCGGAAGATGTTAGGGGTTGGGGACTGAGGCCTAGGGATTGTGGAAGACAAGGAGGGAGGGCTGAAAACTGCGTCAGAAAGGCTGTAGGTCGCAGACTGTAGACTAGCGGGGGAGAATGGGTTCAGCCCTTCCTCTTGCTCCGGGCGCCTGGGGTCTTCGTGAAGAACGGTAGACAGTTCTCGCCCCGCCTGCAGGGACCTAAGCGTTTCTGGGGGTGCCACGAATGAGGCGAGCGCCTCGCCAGCCTGCCGATGATACTGGACCGCCTTGCCATACTCCCGTCCCGCCTCAAAATGGACAGCCAATTCCGCCGCGATTTCCGTCGCTCGCTCGCCATACGCCTGGGCTTTACGCTCGCCCACCTGCCGGTGGATGCGGACCTTCTGCGTGTCGGTCATGCGTTCTGCTAGCACGGTTTGGTACAAGGCCAGCTGAAAACTGTAGCGTTCGCTCAGCGTGTGATCGGGCCACTCTTCGCTCCCGTGCGCCTGGAGGAACTGCCCTTGCCGCGCCAGCGCCTCACACTGCTGGTCGACCTCCTCGACTGCTGTTTGCAGGCCAGCTGCGACCGTCGCAGCTGAGAATTCGACGCCTATGATGCTGGCGACCTCCAGCAGGTGCTGGGTTGCTACAGGCAGCCGCTCTAGCTGTCGCGCGATCACCTGGCGGAGGATGTCTGGCACATGGGTTGCAATCCTGAGCTGATCGCCGTGCACCTGCCACAGTCCCGCTTCCTCACGGACTATCCCTTGCTGCAGCAGATCATCCACCAGGTTCACGACGAATAAGGGATTGCCTCCTGTACGTTGGTGAATGAGCCCGGGCAAAGGCGAGGCTGCAATGGATGGACTTAAGCGACAGGCAAGGTATTCACTCACCGCAGGTTCGGAGAACGGCGTTACCCGCACCTCCTCACAGCAGTTGCGCGCGGTGAGCTCTTGGACCACGGCGCGCAGCGGATGATTGGAGGCCGCCGCCTCTGTCGAGCGATAAGTGGCCAGAAGCATAAGCTTAGTGGGCTCGCGCCGCCGCGCCATATACGTCAGCCAGTCCAGCGTGGCCACATCGCTCCAGTGCAAATCTTCGAGAACGACGACGAGCCCTCGCTGGAGGGTAAACAGCTCCGCCGCTTCAGCCATCTCCCGGAGCATGCGCTCCCGGCTTGTCTCTTGAAGGTGCTGCTGCAAGAGGGTGCAGTCTTCAGGGTCGAGCAATCCGGGCAGTTGGACAAGCCAACTTGGCGCGTAGCGCTTGAGGGCCTCAATGCGTCGCTCCCGGCCTGGTCCGCGACAAAGTTGCGCGGTGGCTTCCAGCAAGGGCAGATAGGCTTCACCCGGGCCGTATTGTTCCACACACTGACCGGAAGTAAGGCGGACATCAGGGCGCTCGCGGAGCTGCGCTAGAAACGCGTCGACCAGTGTGGTCTTACCAATCCCTGATTCGCCTGTGACGAATACCACCTGGCGCTCGCCTTGCATGGCTGTCTCGAACAAAGTCTGGAGCTGAGAAAGCTCCGCTTCACGCCCCACCAGAAGGGGAGCCGGGGATTGAGAACTGGGAACAGGAGATTGGACAGTACGGACCTCGGACCTCGGACCCCGGACCCCGGAGAACTCTCCACTACTAATTTCTAGATGCCGGGCGCTCGACGCTGGCATAGAGGGACGAGAGGGGAAATGCGGAGCGATAAGCGATGGCCGTAAGGCAAGCATTCGAGCCGTAGCGGATTGCTCTGCGCCACAATTGCGACAGAATCTGAGGTGCGCCGGTGTAGGCCAGCCACAGGTTGCACAAGGTCCCTGCTGGCGGCTGAGGGAGGACCCACATTCAAAACAGAAGGCTGCCTCGGGCGGATTGCGATGGCCACAGGCTGAAGAACCAGCGGTGATCTCTGGCATGATTGTCGGTCGCTGGGTTTGCGATCTATGTAAGGTTGAAACGTTCATGCGTGCTCGCCCCTTTTCTTGCGATTCCAGAGTCTCTCTACTTTTCCATCACTTTAGGAAACACTGGAGGGCGCACTGCTCCGACCTTGCGCCCCCGCAGGCGGATAATGAGCAAACGTTAGGCCAGACATCATGGTCCATAGTAAAGGCGTATAGCGTCACAACATTAGGACGTAGATGTGGGCGCGTCATATAGCGGTGGGGCTGCGACATCTGTTGTCACGCGAACAGCGCGGTGCAGGCGGGTGCGTATAGGTGGCGGAAATGACAGGATATTACGCCTGCGCCTCCTCCGCCAGGTGCGACAAAAGTTGCTCCCTCCGCCAGAAGAGACAACTCTTGTTTGCACGGTCTCCGACGTAACGCCGTACCGTAACATTGGCGTCTATACGCGCGCATCTCGGAGATCGGGGCGGGTATCATTCCCCATAGGGATCGAGGTCCACTGACGGGGTTGTGGGTTTCCGGCGAGACAGTCGCTTGTTCAATGCCTGTCGCGAGATGCCGAGAAGTCCAGCCGCCACCCCTTGATTGCCGTCGGCTCGGCGCAAAGCTTCCGCAACCAGCGCCTCTTCCGTCTCTCTGAGTGTAGGGAGCGGGTCGGGGAATAATGCGGCCAGGGCGCCGCCGGAGCCATCTGCCTGCAACTGGCTCTCCGGAAGCTGTGGCGCGCCAGCAGTGGCCTCTTTGAAGCTATGTAGGGACAGTGTGGCTCCCTGGTGGCAGGCCACTGCGTCGAAGACAAGCGCTTCTAATTCGCGCACGTTGCCGGGAAAACGGTAAGTCTTGAGAAGCTGGAACAAGGCGCGCGGTACGACGGGGACCGGTTTGCCGAGAGCTTGGGCGGCTTTCTCCACGAAATGATGAACCAAAAGAGGGAGATCGCCTAACCGCTCACGCAAGGGCGGCAGTGAGACATGGTGGGTGCGCAGGCGATAGTACAAGTCTTTGCGGAACGTTCCCGCGCTGACGCTTCCCTCTACATCGCAATTCGTGGCCACCACGATGCGCGCCCGACTTTGCCCGGGTCGATCGGCGCCCAGCGGATAAAAACTGCCGTCCTGAAGAAGCCGGAGCAGCTTTACTTGCGACGTCACGGTTAGATCGCCAATCTCATCCAGGAAGAGCGTTCCCCCTGCTGCACGCGTGATGAGCCCTTCCCGAGGCCGGTCGGCGCCAGTAAACGATCCGCGCGTATGCCCAAACAAGGTGTCGGAGAACATAGTATCGTCCAGTCCCGCCACATTGACCGCGACCAATGCGCCTGAGCGGCCTGACAGCCGATGCAGGGCGCCGGCGATCAGTTCCTTCCCGGTCCCGGTTTCCCCAGTGATTAACACCGGTTGGGGCGAGGGTGCAATCGCTTCGAGGTAACGAAAAATCGCTTTCATCGCGCGACTCTGGGTCACGATCTCGGCGAACGCCTCATGTTGGTGCGGCTCGTCGCTCAGCAGCCTCTCCGACAGCGACAACACCTCTGCGCGCCAACCGCGCAGCTCGAACGCCCGCTTTACCGCCGACACGAGGCGGCGGTGGTCAACGGGCTTCAACAGATAATCAACAGCGCCAGCCTGCATACACTGGACGGCTGTCTCAAGGTCGTTGGTGGCGGTCATCACAAGCACCGGGACGTCCGGGTGGTCGGCGGCAACCTGTTCTAACAGCGCCGAGCCGGAGAGATGGGGCATGGTCAGGTCTAGAACCAGCACTCCCACCTCGTGCACCGCCAGCATGGGCAAGACTTCACGGCTGTCACTTTGAGTGAGTATTTGCGTCATGCCGGCGGAGCGAAGCACCACGCTCACACTATGGAGCAGTTGGGGTTCGTCGTCCACGAGCAGCACTGGGAGGGTAGAGACGTCATTAAGGGCCACGGGCTCACCTTTCTTCGCTAGCCGGCGTTGCGCTCCTCTTCCCACTCCGGCCGGGTAGCGGCGTACGGCAGCGTCACCCGCGCCCGCGTGCCGGCGCCGGGTTCGGACGTGAAACTGAGGGAGCCCCCATGCGCGCGCACTAACGAGGAGGTGATGGCCAAGCCGAGGCCGGTCCCGCCGCGGTCGTGCTTCGTGGTGAAAAAGGGCTCAGTCAACCGCGACAAATGTTCCGCCGGAATGCCGCTGCCTTCATCCTCCACCTCCAGGATGACGCATCCTTCATCTGCGTCGAAGCACGTCGACAGCGAGACGCCACACGTCGCGTTAGGCAGCGCCTCCAGAGCATTGACCACTAGATTCACCACCACTTGCTCCACCTGTTGGGCGTCGCCATGGATCGGCGGCACCTCGGTCCCGAAATGCGTGTGGAACTGCGTCGTGCGCCGCACGATCAGATGCGTGAGTAAGCGGAGCGCCCGTTGCGCCGCCGTATTGACATTGACGCTTCCGAGCCCTCCAGGCGGACCTGGACGCGCAAAATCCTTAAGGTCGTTGACAATGCGTTCGATACGTCGGGCGCTCTCATGAATATCTCGCACCAACGTGGGGATAGTGTCGCGCATTTCAGAGAGAGGGAGTCCCGCCAGCATTAACCCGCTCTCATGCTGCGCGTATCCGTCCAGTATCTCTATCGCGTCCGCCCAGGCGTTCGCAAGCACTTGAGCGTTGAGTAACACGAGTTGGTTGGGATTATTGATCTCGTGCGCTACACCGGAGACCAGCATACCGAGTGCGCTCATCTTATTGGCCTGAATGAGCTGCATCTCCTGCTGCCGCGTTGTTTCTTCGAGGCGTTTGCGTTCCGTCAGATCACGGATAATGCCGGTGAGATAATGACCCTCGTGTGTTGCCCAACTAGAGAGTGAGAGCTCCAGTGGAAATTCCTGGGCGTCCTTGCGTAGTCCCACCACTTCCCTGATTCTTCCGACGAGTGGAGAGTGCCCGGTGGCGACCCACTCAGTAAGCGACTGCGCCTGGGTCTCACGGTGACGGGCGGGGAGGAGTCGTGTAAACGGCGTGCCCAGAATCTCGTCGGGCGCGTAGCCGAATAGGATTGTGGCTCCCGCGTTCCAGGACACTACATTCCCGACGCTGTCAACGGAGACGATCGCTTCATTGGCGGATTCGGTAATGGCGCGTAGGCGTTCTTCGCTCGTGCGCAGGGCCGTCTCTGCCGCCTGCCGCTCTCCCATGGCGCAGTGGAGGTCGGCATTGATCCGGTGGAGGTCGCGCGCGCGGGCGCGCAGACGCACGACTTGCGCCACCACATACCCGACGAGGGTCACCGCAACGAGGTAGAGCAACAGGCGAAATACTTGCGCCCGGGCCTCGACCTGCGTTGCGTATCGTTGGACGGCGTCCTGCAGCGCCCTGATTAGCTGTGGCGTCGGCGCGTCGATAATCTCGTGCACAGCTGTATCCACTTGCGGCAGCAGGGTGACAACGAGCCGGAGATGTCGCACCGCCGTTTGAACCTCCCTATCCGCCGCAGCGGTGGGCGACAACTGATCGAGCACAGCGTGCAGCTCGTGGCCGAGGCCGGGTTCAGACAGCTGGAGATAGCGCAGTAGCATGGGCGCGAAGCGACTCCACGCTTGTGCTGCTTCTGCTTCCCCCTGCCCAGACAGGCTCACTGGAATGTGCGTGAGGTACATGAGGGAGTTACGCAGGACGGCGTTGGCGGATTTAAAGTCCTCTACCGCGTTTCTCTTGTCCTGCAGCATAGTTGCCAGCGCCGCAACCCGCTCGTCAAGCAGAGCCTTTGCTGTAGTGTCTGAGACGGTCACCGTCTCCTGGCGTAGCGCCTCACTGTCCTGAGACAATTCCTGGCTGGTCTGCGCCACGGGGTCATAATTAGAGAGTAAGCCGGCGCGTGCAAGCAAGACGTCTCGAGTGAGTTCAGCATCATGCAGCGCCAACGTTTGGATTTCCTCTTGCATCCGTCCTCGTACGGAAAGGTCATGACTGCGACTCTCCTGTAACAAGTATGTGAGCAGTCCCAGTAACCCCACTACAATTGTAATAGACGGCCATGTCGTCCGCATCAGCCTGCTCCGGGGATCGGCGCGCCAACCGGCGCGCCACGGTAATTGCCGGTCAGCGTTTGCAGGAACTGAACGATCAGCCCGATCTCCTCGGGGGTGAGTTCCTTGCCCAACTGAACCCGCGCCATCGTGTCCACGGCGACAGCCAACGTGGGGGCTCGTCCATCGTGGAAATAGGGAGCCGTCATCGCGACATTGCGTAGACTCGGCACCCGGAACACTTGAACGTCCTGTGGCCTGTGCGTCACATTATAACGCCCACTATCAATGTCCTCCCCGCTAGCGCCATCTGGCGGTTGGAAGACGCCGAATTTGGCAAACATATTACCGCCAACATTCGCTCCTTGGTGACAGGCGACGCAGCCGTAAGACTTGAAGAGACTATACCCCTGTTGTTCTTCCGCCGTCAGCGCCTGCTGCTCCCCGCGGAGATAGCGATCAAAGCGAGCGTGTGGGGTCACGAGGGAACGCTCGAAGCTGACGAGGGCGGCGATGACGTTGTTCCACGTTAAGCCGTCGATATAGGCCGCACGAAATGCCGACACGTAGGTCGCCTCTCGCCCAAGCTTTCCTTGCACTTCCGGCCATGTGGTGTTCATGACCGCAGGGTTGCGCAGCAGTCGCTCTGCATGGGCCTCGAGTGTATGCACGGTTCCGTCCCAGTTGAACCAAAAGCTCAGCCCGACGTTGAAAATCGTTGGGGTATTTCGCAGGCGCGGCAGACCATCCACGGCCACGGCGCGGGGCTGTCCATCCATGCCGCCGCGGTCGAGTGGATGGCAGGTGGCGCACGACCGCCGGTTGTCATGCGAGAGTTGGGGGTCATGAAACAGCCGTTCCCCCAACCGAGTTTGCGGCCCATCCTCCACGATCGGGAGGAGAATCGGCGACAGTGGCTCGTGGGTTCCTCTCTCGGACAGGGCTACGTGTAGAGGGGAGAGTGACCCTCCATATCCTACGCCTCTCAACGCCACGACCAGCGTGAGACTGCACGCGAGCCGCAGCCCCCACGCCAGCGAGGGTCTTGTAGAACACATCCGCAACGGAAGGGACACTTTCTGTTCCAAACGTCTCCGGGCTGCTGTCATAGGTTCGCGCTCAGAGCCGTCAGACCGACAATCTTCTGCAGCTTCGCTTTCATGAGGCCATTCCTTGCCACGTAATTGGCATGCGAACATCGGGTGTGTAAGAACAATAGGCGCCGGTTTTGATGGTGGTGGCAAGATGCTGTCCCAAGGCAGGATGATGTTCGCTGATCTTGCGCAGGACGAGCTTGATGGCCCGGGAAAGGTTCACCCGTCCCCGTTCCCCAGGTGATCCTACCCGTCGCGTCCTCCGCCCAAGCCCAACGGCCCTGC
>CAZUFQ010000081.1:0-13356 GCA_964618735.1 uncultured Enterobacteriaceae bacterium | reverse complement strand
GGCTATCAAACCATGGATGTTAATCCAGAGGCCGAGGAATGGTGAGTGCAGGAAGTCATTATGCATCGCGGCAAGACCACTCGTAACCACGACTGCACCCCGGGCTACTACAACTTCGAGGGTGAGTTTAATCGCCGGCAGGACGGCAATTACAATGGCGGGTTTCTGCAGTACTACACTCACATGAAAGATGCGAGGGAGAAGGTCGGAGAACAATTCATCTTTACAAAGAAGTAAATTCTGAGTGAACAGGAGGGGCTTTCTATCCGCAACGAGGAAGGTCTCTCTTTCTAACAAGTTCGGGGCAGCCACGATCTAGGGAAAAGCTATAGGTAGCCTCTCCCTTTCTCTCAGCTGTCTCCGAACTTTCTCTATGAGCTTTCTGCTTTTCGATCTCTTCGACAAGCTCTACTTCACGATGAGCCCTTCCATCTTCCCTTCTTCACGCCACTTGGTGAGCATATCGTAGAACTTCACTGCGCCGTCAGGATACTGCGCGAGGAAACCCTGTCCTTCATTTTTTCCTTCGCCATTGTAGTACCCAGGCGTACAGACATCCTGGTACGCGGTCATGAAGGTTGGCGATGTCACTAACTTTACCCATGCATCCTCAGCTTCTGGTGTCGGCTCTACACCTTTCGCTCCACGGTTGTTTATCTCAGTGACGATATGCGAGATATGGTTCGCCTGCCCGTTCAGCATGTAGGTAAAGTTCGGCGCCAGTCCCGTTTGTGTTAGCCCCATGTGGAAGAGATTCGGGAAGCCATGACTCAGAAAGCCATGATAAGTCCGCATCCCCTTTGCCCATGCGTCGGAGAGCGTCACGCCGCCTTTACCGTACACTTCGCACTCGGAGCGCCGGGTGTAGGCCGTTCCAACCTCGAAGCCGGTTGCGTAAATGAGGCAATCGATTTCATACTCGACTCCATCCACGACCACTGCATTCTCGGTTACGCGATCAACACCTTTGCCCTTCGTATCCACCAGCTTCACATTGGGCTGGTTGAAGCAGGGGAGATATTCATCGTTGAAGGTCGGCCGCTTGCACCACTGCCCATACCAGGCCTTGAGGGCCTCGGCAGTCTGTGGGTCTTTCACGATCGAAGACACGCGTCCGCGAACCTCATTCATCTTCTGGAAGTCAGCAATTTCCGACAGGGCCGCCATGGCTTCGTTAGACAGCTCAGATTGTCCCTTGCCTGACAACAGATTGGCGAGAAGCTTAAACAGGCTTGTCCACTTGTCGTTGACCAAATCTTCTTCGACCGGGAGGCCGGACAAGATAGAGTTGAAGTTATGATTGCGGTAGTCTTGCCAGCCCGGCTTAAGCGTCTTCACCCATTCCGGATCGGTGGGCATGTTACCACGTTCGTCCACCGAAGACGGGGTGCGCTGAAACACATAGAGCTGCTTGGCATATTTTGCCACACGCGGCACGGACTGAATTGCCGTCGCTCCCGTGCCGATGATAGCGACACGCTTATCACTCAGCTTGGTCATGCCGCCTGTGGTGTCGCCGCCGGTGTAATTGTAGTCCCACCGGCTGGTGTGGAAGGTATGCCCCTTGAACTTCTCGATGCCAGGGATGGCGGGGAGCTTCGGCCGATTCAGGGGTCCACTCGACATAATCACAAAGCGCGCCTTGAAGACATCATCGCGATCCGTCGTGATTATCCAGCGCCCTTCCTCTTCATTCCAGCGCGCCTCTCGAATCTGGGTCTGGAAGCAGGCCTTCTCGTAGAGGTTGAAGTGCTTGCCGATCCGCTGGGCATGTTCAAAGATCTCCGGCGCAAAGGAATACTTTTCTTTGGGGATATAGCCGGTCTCTTCGAGTAGCGGCAGATACACATAGGATTCAATGTCACACTGGGCCCCGGGATAGCGGTTCCAGTACCAAGTTCCGCCAAAGTCCCCGGCCTTCTCGATGATGCGAATGTTGGTGATCCCGACCTTCTGCAGCCGCGCCGCCGCCAACAGACCGCCAAAGCCCCCGCCGACAATCAGTACGTCGAGTTCTTCGTGCAGCGCAGGGCGTGTGAAACCCGGCTCGACGTAGGGGTCCTCATTGTAGTGAGCGTATTTACCAGTGATCTCCTGGTATTGGTTGTTCGCGTCAGCACGCAGACGCTTCGTGCGCTCCGCGGTGTACTTTTGGCGCAGTTCAGCAGGGTCAAAGCCCAGCTCTGCGGGGGTCGGAATTCCGGTCGGTGTGGATTGCGCTACAGCTGCACTCATAATGTCAGCCCTCCTTACTTGATTAGGACGTCTTCCTTGCGGAGCGTCTCAATTTGTCCTCGTGGCCACATATGCGAAGCACTCCAACGTTGTGTTCGCTAAAGCTTCACAGCGGAAATCTTTGCACATCGATAAAATTTTTACAAGGTTCCAATTAAGGTAGTTCGTCAACGTCTAAACTAATGGCATGTGAGGCTTAATCTGGCTTTTTTGTCTGACTTCTCTGCCATGGCGTGAAGCTTACTCTTCATCTCTAGAGAAAGGATAGCGCCTTGATTTTGCGAAAGTTTCATTCCCTAAGTAACCCCTTCGGAACATATTGAATGGAGAACCGCTATGCATCTAAAAAAATGGGGTGAGAGACTTGCTCTTTTGCGGCGACGACTCCAGTTGCGGCGCAGACGACGTCTCCTCTGCGCGCAAGGTGTGTCAACTAAGATCTGCGGAGAATGGTTAGTGATAAAAGGCGGGAAGCACGAGGCGTTAGCCCCCTCGCCGCGCATCCTCAAAAAAAGGAAGCGCAATCGGAAAAACCCACAGCACCTTCAGGCGACTGCTCAGCTCGCTCAACTTGCTTTATATTACTTTTACGCCCCATTCTGAAGGGTTATCTTGACTCTGTGGGGAATAGAGTAGTTTTGAGATGTTCAATCATCCGCATCTAACGAGCGGCGATCAAGAAGGAGCCCAAAGTAATGCAATTGGACGCGTGGCAAGTGTGGAGGAAAATGTTTAATCTTCGTGAGCATGTTGAAGCAGCGGAGAAACTTGGCGATTTTACCACCGGTCGGAATGTCATTCTGTTATCTGGTATAGCGGTCTGTATTGGCGTGTTCAGCGCTTTTGTAGCGCTCGCGTTGCTACGACTGATCGGTCTGTTTACTAATCTGTTCTTTTTCCAACGTTGGGACACCACGCTGAGCTCGCCAGTTGACCATCAGCTGGGTGTTTTTGTTGTCTTTGTCCCTGTCCTGGGGGCACTCATCATTGGCTTGATGGCGCGCTATGGATCGGAACGGATTCGCGGGCATGGAATTCCCGAAGCTATCGAAGCCATCCTCATTAATGGGAGCCGCGTCGAGCCGCGCGTGGCCTTCCTTAAACCCTTGTCCGCTGCAATTTCTATTGGGTCAGGCGGCCCCTTTGGCGCTGAGGGACCGATCATCATGACGGGTGGGGCGTTCGGGTCCTTGATTGCGCAATTTTTTCATTTGACCAGCGCCGAACGCAAAACGTTACTAGTTGCTGGAGCCGCCGGCGGCATGTCAGCGACGTTCGCCTCACCGGTCGCGGCAGTGCTGCTTGCGGTCGAACTCTTGCTCTTTGAATGGAAACCGCGAAGCCTGATTCCGGTCGCGTTATCGAGCGCCACAGCGGCTGCAGTGCGCCGCTACATTATTGGGCTGGGTCCACTCTTTCCTGTTCCGCTGCACCCTCTTTTTATTGGCCCCCACGGCTTATTGGGCTGTATCGTGGTTGGCCTGTTGGCGGGTATGCTCTCTGTGCTCTTGACGACAGCGGTGTACGCGGCGGAGGACGCCTTTCGGTTGCTGCCCATTCACTGGATGTGGTGGCCGGCAATCGGCGGTTTAGTGATTGGGCTGGGCGGACTCATTTTTCCCGCGGCGCTCGGGGTAGGATATGACATCATTGGGGAACTTTTGCAGGGCGACGTCGCCGCCAAGACCGCGCTGGGCGTTTTACTGGTGAAATCGGTCATCTGGTCGGTCTCGCTGGGGTCCGGCACTTCAGGCGGGGTGCTTGCGCCGCTGTTAATGATGGGAGGGGCACTGGGCGGCCTCGAAGCCTTTGTCCTGCCAAATGAAGGCGCAGGATTTTGGCCTCTCGTCAGCATGGGAGCGATCTTGGGAGGCACGATGCGGTCGCCCTTCACGGGCATCATCTTCTCCTTGGAATTGACTCATGACGTCAACATCCTCTTACCGCTCTTGGTGGCGGTCACGCTCGCCCACGGCTTTACCGTGCTCGCCTTACGCCGTTCGATCTTGACCGAAAAGGTCAGTCGGCGGGGCTACCATTTGAGCCGGGAATACGCCATCGATCCGCTCGAAATCCTCTTCGTGCGGGAAGTCATGCGGACCAATATCGTCACGTTGCCTGTTGGCCTCTCAGCGAAAGAGCTCAGCCAATATGTTCACGGCCATTCCAATCAGCTCGGCCAGCGCTTATTCCCGATTGTTGAAGAGACAGGCTGCTTATTGGGCGTCATCGTTGGCAGCAGGTTGCAACAGTTAATTACAGAAACCCAAGAGCATGGCGCCAGTGATCGTCCGCTCGCTGATTTCATTACGGCCACGCCGGTGGTCGCCTACCAGGACGAACCGCTGCGGATCGTCGTGTACCGCATGGCGGAGACTGGGTTCACGCGATTGCCCGTCGTTGAACACCCAAGATCTCGTAAACTGGTGGGAATGATATCCCTGGCCGATCTGTTAAAGGCCAGAGTGCGCAATCTCGAATCAGAGCGCCGCCGAGAGCGGTTGCTGCACGCGCCTTTCGTTGGATCTAGGGCAAACGTGAGGTAGCCAGGATCAGTGCTCGCTCCACGCCAAAGCGGAGCTTTCTCGACAAGGGCGCCGTAGAGTTGTATCGTACGGTTTCAAGAAAAGAGTTTGTTAAACAATGTCGAATTCACGCGTTGAGCAGTTGCGCAGGCGACACCCAACGTTCACGTATGAAAGCTATTCTTGGGAGCGTCTGGGCAACGCGTTGAAGATCCGTTTTCTTTTTACTATCGAACCAACCATCCGCTTTTCGCCTGAAACCGTTATCGAGTCTGTTGATGAGAAGATCCTCGAAACCTTTAGTGATGGAGCTTTAGAACACTTCATCTTTCATCTTGGCCTTGTTGAAATGCTCAGTTATTGGAAGTCGACCTGTGCGCCGGAAATCGTGGTCCGCGCCGGGTTCCTCGACGACCAACAGCGCGGGTGGTGGAAGGATCTGTTACAGTACGGGATGCGAGAGTTTTTCTATGTCAACAACATAGATTTCAGGAGCCCGGATTTTGTTAACATCTTCACCTCCAGGGAAGAACGTGAATCCAGGGGTCCATATGCTCGCGCCTCTCTTCAGGATCGGGATTTCGTCTTTGTCAGCGGCGGAAAAGATTCCACACTCGCTTTGCAACTGCTACGAGAAGCGGGGAGGCCGTTCGACTGCTTACTTTTGAATCCTACCCCGGCGGCAACCGCAATCGGGAAGCAAATCGAAGGTCACACCTCGATTGTTGTCAGACGCACCATTGCTCCCTCTCTTCTTGAGTTGAATAAAGCAGGCTACCTCAATGGGCACACTCCATTCTCGGCCTATCTAGCGTTTTTAGGCGTCACAATAGCATTTCTCTTCGGTTATCCGAGGGTTATTGCGGCAAATGAACGAAGCAGTGATGAAGGCAACGTTCGATATCTTGATAACGAAGTAAACCATCAGTACTCGAAGACGCTCCGTTTTGAGACCGCTTTTCGCTGGTATACGCAGACCTATCTCACTACAGAGGTCAATTATTTCAGCCTGCTGCGACCTTTGTACGCCATACAAGTGTCCCGCTTATTTGCCGACTATCCCCAGTACTTTGACAATTTCCTGAGTTGTAATCGCGGGCAACGGGACGGCTCCTGGTGCCACCGGTGCGCAAAGTGCCTTTCTACCTTTATTTTATTGCATCCCTTCGTTTCTATGACAGAATTGACGCGTATATTTGGGGCGGACCTCTTTACACAAGAAGAAGTGACGCCTTTAGTGAGAGAACTGGCGGGACTGTCGCCACAGAAGCCGTTCGAGTGTGTAGGAACGACTGAAGAGATGTTGGTCGCGCTTTACCTCAGCATACAACAAGTGAAAAAGCTTCGGGCGCCGTTGCCGGTTGTTCTCGACTATGTAGAAATGGAGATTTTCCCCTCCTATCCCCAGGTGCAACAACACGTGAAGCCGGTCCTGTTAGCCTGGAGCGAGAATCATCACGTTCCGCAAGAATATGTACGATTCCTCAAAGACCGCTTAACGGCCTATCATGAGGCTTACTGAACTGCAGGACAAGTCCGTTTTGCTTCTTGGTCTAGGGCAGGAAGGTTCCGCAACGTTTCGCTTCCTGCGAGCGCGCTTTCCTCAAAAACAGATTGGACTTGCTGACGAATCCCCGCTTCACCAACTGAATCCTGAACTTACAGCAGTTATTTGTTCAGACCCTCACGTCCGACTTCACCTTGGCGCTCCTTCCCTTGACGCGCTTGCCGGATATGACGTCATTGTTAAATCACCAGGCATCCCGCCAACTCACCCTATGATCCAGCAAGCAGCAGCTATGGGCATTTCTCTCACGTCTCATACGGCGCTCTTTTTCGCCAACTGCCCATCCACCATCGTTGGCGTCACCGGGACAAAAGGGAAAAGCACGACATCAGCGCTCATCCATGCTGTGTTGCAGGCAGGCGGCCTTGAGACGTATCTCGTCGGCAATATGGGCAATCCTCCGCTCGATCTTCTTCACCAGGCGCGCACAGAAACCATTTTTGTCTACGAACTCTCCAGCTTTCAACTTGAAGGATTGCGGCAGAGTCCCCATATCTCGGTCTTTCTCAATATCTTTCCAGAACACTTGGACTACCACGGCAGCTTCGAACACTACCTGCAAGCGAAACAGAACATCATACGTTATCAATCAGAGCGAGATTATCTGGTATACAATATATCCTCCGATGTTTTCCGTCCTATCGTCGCCGCAGCTCCGATGCAAAAAATTCCGTTTTCTCTGGAGAGTCCCTTACACCCGGGTTGCTTTATCACAGGTGGTTACGCCTTCTGCGATTTTCCAAAAGGGGAATGTGAACCAGTGATACGAGCAGAAGAAGTTCCTTTGTTGGGAACATTTAATCTGCAGAATGTTTTAGCGGCGATCGCAGTAGGAACAATCTTGGGGGTGCCACGAGGGACAATTGCTGAAGCGGTCCGCAACTTTCAGCCTTTGGAACATCGATTAGAGTTAGTAGGGACGTATCGAAAGATCAGCTTTTACAATGCTTCCATCGCGACAATTCCTCAAGCGACCATCGAACATCTCAACACCTTAGGGCAAGATGTGCAGACAGTCTTGTTAGGAGGCTATGACCGGCGTCTCGATTTTTCCGAGTTGGGAAAACATCTTCTCAATAGCCAGGTCAAAAACCTCATCCTTTTCCCGACGACGGGGAAACGAATTTGGGACGCCGTGCGCCTTCAAGAAAGAACAGACGTTACGTGCTTTCGGCCATTTTTTGTTCACGACATGGAAGAAGCCGTGCAGCTTGCTTATCGCTACACCGAAGAAGGGAAAATTTGCTTACACTCTCCCGCCTCACCCAGTTTTGGGCTCTTTCGCGACTATAGAGAAAGGGGGAAACAGTTCAAAGATTATGTCAAGCAGATCGGGCAGACGGACGAGACCAAGGCGCAGTGAACCGCGGAGGTTTGCTCTCATAGCCTCTGGGACAAAAGGTCTTGGCTTGACGCATTCCCACGCTCTCTCGACTTTCTTCTTGCTGTGAGCCACACTATTACAGTATGCATGACGTTATCGATCAGATCCTTCGGTATCTCACTCCCTCGGAGCAAGCAGTCTACCTCCGGCTGTGGCGGCTGACCCATGCCGAAGCCAAACCCCGATGCGCCATACGTTACGAGGACCTCGCTCATCTGGCCCATGTCTCCCTCTCCACCTTGAAACGCGTACTAAAGAAACTCGCCCATCGGGGACTCGTCCAGGTGGAGTGGCAAACCAAACGCGCGTCGCTTTTCACAGTCTATGTTCACCCTTTGGTCCCCTCCTCAACCGTCGACCTCGGCCTCAGCCCCAAGCTTTACGATTTCTTCACAAGCGAAGATCGCTCACTGTTCCTCTCCTGTAAACGCGCGCTCTCCCCGCATGACCAAAGAGCCCTTGATCAGGAAGCCGGAGGCAATCCGCTCCTCGCTGATCTCCTCCTCTTTGAGCGCACCTTTGGTCCCGATCGTCAACGTCATTACGAAACGGTCATCGCCCACCTCATCGCCAATAACCAGTCTTCTTGACGCACTGCTGGTGCGTCGCGCTTATGGCGGAGACTACTCCGATTTCTGGGGAACGCTTGACGCGCTGCAATCGCGCTCGGCGAGGCGGAAACTAAACCAGACAACGCCGGACACCAGAAGGCAAGCTAGAACAAAGAACAAGGTTTCTCGCCAGTTTCGCGCGCGTTGGGAGTAGAGAATGATCGTACGAATAGCCCCCGGTCCAGCAAGCAGAGGAATCGCCAAGGGGAGGACTGCCACGTCGGTCTTACGGATAGCCTCACCCATTTCCTCTGGCGTGTGTCGGGTGCGGCTTTCCTCAGCTTGCAACATGGAGATCGCCATAAGGAGCAACAGGATACCGCCACCCACGCGAAATGAGGGCAGGTTGACGCCAAACACCCACAACACGGATTCTCCTAGAAACACGGCGGCGATGAATACACTCGCCACCGTCAGCGCCGCCACGCGCGCAATCTGGCGCTTCTCTGGCTGCGAACGGTTCTGGGAAAGCGTGAGAAACAGCGGGATGGCGCTGACCGAACTGGTAATCACCAATAGTGACGTCACGACCCGGGCGTAGATGCTCCAGTGTTCCATAGCGCGAGGAGCTCTCGTGTAGCGGTTCTCTCTTAATGACGGAGAACCACAGCTACCGCCACGCATTGCGCAGCATAAGAGAAGCCCCACTCTCCGCACCTGGAAACTGACGAAGAAAAGAAAGCAGAGAAGCAATACCACATCACTGCCTGTTTCCTCCTTCAGGCAGTGATGTGGACGGGGAAAGAAAAACAACCACCGACAGAGAGAAGCCGCATGGCGACTCACACGACCTAATGGATAGGGCCTCCGTCGTGCAGTTTCCCTGCCGAGGAAAAGGCCGCAAGAACGTTGCCGTCTTGCCATCGCCCTCTCCGCTGGGTTTTGTTGATCAGCTACAGCTTTTCCGTGCGCTTGTCCTTAAAGGCGGGGCCCCTACCCCACTCTGCAGGCCGAGCGTCGACGCGATGAAGGAAATCCTTCGTACACTTTCCGCTTTTCCTCCGGCGTTGCGAAGGATTTCTTGCTTTTATCACCCTGCTGGCGAGGCTACACTGACTTTAGCAGCCAGCGCACTCTCTTCGCTTTGTCTGCCGTGCCTTCTTACCCCCTCACCCCAACCCCTCAGGCAGGAGAGACGAGGAGGCGTTGGCGCAGGCGCCAACCTGGCAGCTTGACCTGGTGTTACCGGGCCTGCAGTTGTCATGGAGGTTGCCGCTCAGATCAAGATGGGGCCCTATCCTCCCCAGGTGGGGCCCCCTTGCGCTGGGCAAAACGAATCCATGTTGAGGTGGCGCAATCCTTGCTCACTTCTAGTTTTCGTTTTTATCCTAGTCACTCAAGGAACAAGATGTTAACGAGGCAGCTTCAAGGCCGTTCTCCTCGGCGAATTGTGATTTTTCGCGCCCTCCAACTGGGGGACCTCCTTTGTGCTGTCCTTGCCCTCCTCGCACTACGCGCCGCTTTCCCGCAGGCGGACATCACTTTTGTTGGACTACCCTGGCTCGAGAGTCTGTGAATCGCTTTGCCCATTATCTTACTGGGTTCATTGAGTTTCCGGGATATCCCGGCTTGCCTGAGCGTACGCAGCAACTGGCTCGGATTCCTGAATTCTTGTCAACTATGTAGCTCGCCAACTTTGACGTTGCAATTCAACTGCACGGAAGTGGAACGCTGACGGACCCGCTTGTTTCCCTGTCTGGCGCTCACCTCACTGTAGGTTTTTATCGGACCGGTGAGTACTGCCCGGATAAACAGCACTTTCTCCCCTATACAGAGTCGGAGCTGGAAGTTCGTTGTTTATTACGTCTCATAACGTTTCTTAGGCTACCAGAGCAAGGCGAAGAATTGGAATTCCCGCTAACATTAGCGGTTCATCAAGCATTCGCTATTTTCGCTGATGTATACAAGTCACAGCGGCACTGCGGGCTCTGAAATATTCCCCGCCCGGGCGACGCTTCACCGTGCTCACTTCCGCCAGAGGCACCGTCGTCACGCCGTTCGTGCCTGAGATTGACGACGTCATCGTGTACGATCCACCGTGGATGAAGGCGACCGGGCTGCGTTTTGACAGTACTCCCGCGTACGCCATGGCGGAGCGTCTACGGCGCGAGGGCTTCGACGCTACGGTCGTGTTTACCGTGTATAGCCAGAATCTTTTGCTAGCCGCCTTCCTGTGCTACCTTGCTAATATTCCCTTGCGGTTGGCGCATTGTCGAGAGAATCCGTATCAACTGCTCACTCACTGGGCGCCTGACCCTGAGCTTGATCGTGTGATCCGCCATGAAGTGCGCCGCCAACTCGATCTGGTGGCTACAGTCGGGTGTCAGACCACAAAGCCGATGCTACTCTTTTACGACGTATGGGGATCGCACGGAATCGACCGTGGGTAGTGTTCCATCCTGGCGCGCTCGCGCCGTCGCGGCGCTATCCGGTGGAAGGCTTTATCGAGACAGCTCGGCGTCTGGTGCTGGAAGTCGAGTGTCAGTCGCTCTTCACCGGCGGGGGTGCGTAGGAGCGAAACTTAGTAAAAGAGATTCAAGAGGCGCTCGGCGCTCGTTCCATTCTGGCCTCACCGCTGCAGGCGTCAATGCGAGCTCGTCTGAACGAGATTAAAGACCGTGAGGATTTTCGGTCAGTCGCGCCCGTTGTGTTGGAAGAGAAAGCAGCCCAGTGGTTCGTCAACGCGACAGTCTCTCCCTTTATGCTCTTCGCGTACGACGTGCGGCCAGAGCAAGCAGACCGCATACCAGCTGTACGCCACATCGACGGCACAGCGCGTATCCAAACGATTAAGATGACAGCTCGCTTTTGCGCACAACGCTTATTAGGCGGGAAGCTGATTACCCACACGAGCGTTTCTGTTGTTGTCCTCGCGGTTGAGCAAGGAAATGACCGTCTTCATGAGTCACACAACTCTGATACTGTTAGCGAATCCTAACCGCATGGAATTCAAGCCCTTCTGGACAGTACGGCCACAGGCAACTACACGACAGCAGCGGATCACGGTAGACTCTGGAGCGAACGGGATTCCATCTGAGCAGGGGGGTACTCTATGTCGCTCCACCCGATCTCCACTTATATTGTTCCCGAGCCCACGGCCCGTGTGGCACGGGCCGCGTTCCCGAAAGGGACGTTGTGCTTGCGATTATATGACGAGTTGGGGACCATCTGTACGGATCAGGTTTTTTTGGTTCTTTTTGCCCAAGGCGGCCAACCGGCAGAGGCGCCATTTCGGCTGGCGTTGATTACCGTCTTGCAGTTTCTCGAAGGTCTGTCGGATCGGCAAGCGGCGGATGCAGTGCGCGGACGGATCGACTGGAAGTATCTGCTGTGTTTAGAGTTGGACGATCCGGGTTTTGACTACTCGATCCTGAGCGAGTTTCGCGGGCGTTTGTTGGCGGGCGGAGTGGAACACAAACTGTTTGACCATGTGTTAGACACTTTACGGGAGCGCAACTTCGTCAAGGCGCGGATGCGGCAGCGCACGGATTCTACGCATGTGGTGGCAGCCGTGCGAGATCTCAATCAGCTGGAGCGCGGAGTGGAAACGCTGCGGGCCACACTCAATATGTTAGCGACTGTTGTGCCCGACTGGGTCCGGGCGCAGATTCCCGTGGAGTGGGTTGACCGGTATACGCGCCGGGCCGAGGACTATCGCTTACCGGCGGAGGCCAACGCCCGCGAACGGTTGGCAGACCAAGTGGGGACGGACGGGCATGCGCTTTTGGCAGTCCTCTGGGCGTCCGAGATTCCGGAATGGCTGCGGGCCATCCCGGCCGTGGACATTTTCCGCCGCGTGTGGGCCCATAACTTTGTCACGCTTGAGGGTGTGGTGCGCCGGCGCCAGAAAGACAATCTACCGCCCGCAGGGCTGCGGATCAGCTCGCCGTATGATGCGGAAGCTCGCTATGCTCATAAACGCAGCACGACGTGGGTCGGCTATAAAGTGCACCTGACCGAGACCTGTGAGGACGAGACCCCGCATCTGATTACCAATGTCCAGACCGGCGAGGCGGTACTGAATGATAACCGCGCGTTCCCCACGATTCACCAGCAGCTTGCTCGCACCGCGTTACTCCCAAGCCTCCATTTAGTGGATGCGGGCTATATTGAAGCCCAACACTTGGTGGAGAGTCGCAGCGAGTATGGGGTGGACCTCCTCGGGCCGGCGCAAAATAACGGGCGGTGGCAGCAAGTGCAAGGCAATGGCTTTGATATTGGTCACTTTCAGATTGATTGGGACCGCCCCCAGGCCACCTGTCCGCAGGGCAAACGCGGCGCCAGCTGGCTGCCTGGGGTCGATGGACGTGGGAATGCGGTCATCAACGTGATGTTTGCCAAAGCGGACTGTAGCCAGTGTCCGAGTTTGTCCCAGTGTACGACGGCAAAAGCGAAGCGCCGGTCAATCAATCTCAGGCTCCGGGAGTTGCACGAAACGCTGCAGCAGACGCGCCACCGCGAGAAGACTTCGGAGTTTAAGGCGGCCTACAAAAAGCGCGCGGGCATCGAGGGAACCATCTCACAAGGCGTGCGTGCCTTTGGCCTCAGATACGCGCGCTATGTGGGGAAAGCGAAGACTCACCTCCAGCACCTGGCCACCGCGGCCGCGATCAACCTCGAACGGGTGGCGGATTGGCTTGCTGGCGTTCCTCAGGAGAGAACGCGACGGTCAGCCTTTGCCCGTGTCATGCGGCCGCTGGCTACCGCATCCATATAGGGACCGAGGGACTGGATTCTTGAATTCGCCAACAGTGTCAACTCTGTATGATTAGGCGCTGTACAAGGCAGAGGTCACTAGCTTGGGGGGCAGCACGAACTACTGGATAGGGAAGGGCACATCTGGCTATAGAAGTCTACATGACGTAGACGTGTAACAATCTGGGTTTGCGGCAGCTGCTCACCGGCAATGGAGATCTCTCATTTGTGATAGTCTCCAATGCTATGGCTGGAGCTCATCTTGCTCTGCGCGAATCTCGGGAGTGCGACGCAACTCCAAAGCTAAGTCCCGGACATAGTTACAGATCCCCGCACGCG
>CAZUFQ010000080.1:0-13375 GCA_964618735.1 uncultured Enterobacteriaceae bacterium | reverse complement strand
GTTAGGCGTGCGAGGCCGGTGAAGGTCATCGACGCTTGAGCAAATCAACTGCTGGCGCAATCGCCGGTGCACTTCTTGGGGCCGGCAGTGGAGCAATCATTGGCAGCCACAGGGGCAACGCTGGTCCGGGCGCCGCGATCGGCGCCGGACTCGGAGCGGTGGGCGGCTATGTGGTTGGCCATCAAATTGAATCGCAGGACCAGTCTTTAGATGAGCAAGATCGTGCGATCGAGCGACAGCGCCAAGAACTCGCCAGAAACCGTGAGCTTCTCGAAGAGTTAAAACGCCAGAAGCTCGACGCCCGGGAAACGAATCGAGGTGTTGTTGTCAACCTGCCTGCAGTGCTGTTCGAGTTTAACAGCAACCGTTTAACCACCGAAGCGCGCGATAAGGTGTCTCATATTGCCGACGTGCTGGAAAGAAAAACCAGCGATAGACGAGTCTCGGTAGAAGGCCACACTGATGCCATTGGAAGTGAATCTTATAATCTCGCGCTTTCTGAACGGCGCGCCCAAGCTGTGGCTCAAGAACTTGCCTCCGACGGTGTTCGTCAAGCGCGGCTCGCAACGCATGGTTTTGGGAAGAAATATCCAGTTGCTCCCAATATCCAGGCAAATGGCGCCGACAACCCGAGCGGGCGAGCAAAGAACCGCCGCGTCGAAGTCGTGATCGAAAACTAGCGAAACCTTTTCGAGGGAACTGCGTTCATCCAAAGGCAACGGGAACCCTGACCGATAGAAAGGAAAGCAATTTATGAAACGGATCGTTGGTATCGTAAGCCTCGTGGTTTTGTTAGGCGGCTGTTCCGCCCCACTTACGACGCGGGAAAAAGGCGTATTAGGCGGCGGGGCGCTAGGCGCAGGGGCAGGCGCTATCATTGGTAATGCAGTCGGCCATCATGCCGGAAGCGGCGCCCTGATTGGCGGAGCCTTGGGCGCGCTGGGCGGCGGATTGGTTGGCGACCAAATGCAAGGACAAGAGCAGCGGCAAGATGCACAGTCGAGCGAACTGGAAGAAAATCGCCGCGAGCTCCAACGACAGCGTCGAGAGCTTGATGATTACCACCGTGACCGCTATAGCTCCGATGACTATGATAACTCCAACCGTCGTCGCAGTCGCGATTATGATGACTCGCGGTACGACAACCGGCAGTACGATGATAACTCTCGTTACTAAGATCGGGACCTACCTTCTCGGTAATGGCGGATCGGCAAGCTTGAGGAGTTGCTTGCCGATATTCTTCCCGGCAAATAATCGCAAAAACGTTTTGGGTGCGCTCTCAAATCCTTCTTGGATATCTTCCTGATACGCAAGCTGGCCTGACGCGACCCAGCCGGCAAGTTCCTCGATGGCCTCGCCGAAGCGCGAAGCGTAATCCGTCAAAATGAACCCTTCCATACGCGCTCGCTGGATAATGAGCGCAAAATAATTCCTTGGCCCTGGCGGCAGTTGTTCCTCGTTATAGCGAGAGATGCCGCCACAAAGCACGATCCGCGCCCTGAGCGCCAAGTTGGCGAGAGCGGCGTCAAGAATATCGCCGCCCACATTGTCAAAAAAGATGTTGATGCCATCAGGGCACAGCTCCTTCAATCGCTTTTCGACTGGCTCGGACTTGTAGTCGATCGCCGCATCAAAGTGCGCCTCTTTCGTGAGCCACTGACATTTCTCCGCGCCCCCAGCAATACCGATCACACGACATCCCTTGATTTTTGCAATCTGACCAGCAACCGAGCCGGTGGCCCCAGCCGCACCGGACACGACGACAGTTTCCACAGCTTGCGGCTTGCCAATGTCAAGCATACCAAAGTAAGCTGTTAGTCCGGTGATTCCAAGCACACTAAGCGGCATAGTGAGTGGAACCTCGCGAGGAACTAGGGTAGTGGGCATAAGGCTACCACGGCCATTCGTGACGACATAGTCTTGCCAACCATAGCCGCCAGCAACACAATCGCCGGGTTGAAATTTTGGGTGCTTGGACTCAACTACTTGACCGACGCAAACCGAGCGTATGACTTCACCAAGCTGGATCGGCGGGATGTAACTGGGGCGGTCCTCCATCCATCCGCGTATAGCCGGTTCAAAAGCAACATAGAGGACGCGTACGAGAAACTGTCCATCGGCCAGCTCTGGCACGAGGGTTTCCTGGTAACGAAAGTCAGACTCCTTCACCAGCCCGTGGGGACGGGCGGCAAGCAGCCACTGGCGGTTCACTGTTGTTGCCATAAGCTCTGCTCCTTCATCAGGGTTGAGATAGTCCTGCAGGGGCGAAGCATTTGTCAACTGAGTATCCACAGGTCAGCCATCATCGCCACAAATGCTTCGCCTCTACTTATGCTGTTGCGCGCAGTTCGACAAGCTCGTCCAGAGGGAAAAGATTGAGGCCTCCTGGTTTAGTAACCTCTTGCACGCGAGAGAGATTAAAGCCCGCCGTGGGTTGAAACCCCCGGCTACCATCATGCCCTCGCGAGGCGAGTGCGCTGCCGCGCAGCGGCCAGCGAAGGTAGCCCGGCCTTTCAAGGCCGGGTGTAAGGAAATCATACTCCCTCAGCATCGCGGCGCGACGGTTGACCAATTCCAGCCAAAAGTGCACAGTTCCCTCATTCTTCCGTCACACTGGGGTGTCCGATGGCGAATACCTATACCTGTCTCCACTATCATGTCATCTTCAGCACGAAGAATCGTGAACGTTGGCTCACCACGGATGTTGAGCCGCGTATCTGGGGGTATCTGGGTGGAATCGCTCGTGAGCATCGTCTCGTCCCCCTCAAAATCGGTGGGGTTGAAGATCACGTGCATCTTGTGTCGAGCGTGCCGCCCCAAAAGTAAACTTGTGGAAAGAGGGAATCATGCAGTTTCAAGACATCATCTACGAGAAAGCCGAAGGTATTGCGACCATCACAATCAACCGCCCGGAGGTGCGGAATGCGTTCCGTACGCCGACAGTGGACGAACTGATCGCCGCTTTTCAAGATGCATGGTGGGATCATTCTGTCGGTGTGGTGATTTTCACCGGTGCGGGAGATAAAGCTTTCTGTGCGGGAGGTGATCAAAGCGAGCGCGGCGCGAGCGGCTACGACACCAGCGCAGCTGGACACGAAATGAATGTCGAGGGTCTCCATGCCATCATTCGGAATATTCCCAAGCCGGTGATCGCCGCAGTGAACGGCTTTGCAATTGGCGGCGGGCACGTGCTGCACGTTATTTGCGACATCAGCATCGCGTCAGAAACAGCGCGCTTTGGCCAAACCGGTCCGCGCGTGGGCAGTTTCGACGCTGGCTATGGCAGCTCTTACTTAGCTCGTGTGGTTGGCGAAAAAAAGGCGAGAGAAATTTGGTACTTTTGTCGTCAATACACTGCCCAAGAAGCCTTCCAGATGGGATTAGTGAATGCGGTTGTCTCGGCGGATAAGTTGATGGACGAAGCTCGTGCGTGGGCAAACGAACTCTTACAAAAGAGCCCGACTGCACTCAAGTTCCTCAAATACTCTTTCAACGCCGACACTGCACATATTGCCGGTATCTCGAACATGGCTATGAGCGCTCTTGAGTTGTACTACCAAACAGACGAGGCGCTTGAAGGCGTCAATGCCTTTAATCAGCGACGTCCTGTGGATTTTTCCAAGTTTCGTAAATAGCTTCAGCAAGCTTCAGAAGCAAATTCCTCCTACTGGTCACTTTTCTCTCCTCTGGGTGCTTTGTTCGCCTCGTTTTTGGAGCTTTATTCTCTATCTCATGACAGGTATCATACCGGCCTATGACATATTTGTCTGATCTTCCCCAAGCTTCCGATTCGGCAAAAGCACTCCAGGTCTTGTTGCGCGACCGTATCTTGCTGTTTGACGGCGCGATGGGCACTTCGATCCAAGCTTGTAACCTCGATGCCGCAGCGTTCGGCGGACCTGATTATGACGGCTGTAATGAACACTTGGTGTTAACGTCGCCGCAGGTCATCGCTGAGATTCACGCAGGCTTCCTCAAGGCTGGCAGTGATATTGTCGAGACCAACACTTTTGGCGGGACGGGTATTGTCCTTGCCGAGTATGGGCTGCAAGACCAGGCCCGCGACATCAATCGCGCAGCCGCCCAGCTGGCGAAAACAGTGGCGGCACAGTACAGCACGCCGGAGAAGCCCCGCTTTGCGGCGGGATCCATGGGGCCAACCACAAAAACGATCTCGGTGACCGGCGGCGTCAATTTTGAGCAACTCCGCAAGTCCTACGCCGAACAAGCCGAAGGGTTGTTGATGGGCGGCGTCGATCTCCTTGTCCTGGAAACCGCCCAAGATACGCTGAATCTCAAAGCTGGACTCATTGGCGTCGATGAAGCGATGCGCACTGTTGGTCTGAGCGTTCCAGTGATTGTTTCCGGGACGATTGAGACGATGGGCACGATGTTAGCGGGGCAAGGCGTCGAAGCTCTTTACGTTTCGCTAGCGCATAAAGAGTTGTTCGCGATCGGCTTAAACTGCGCCACTGGGCCGGACTTCATGACGGATCATATTCGCACCTTGGCGCAACTCTCGCGGTTCCCGGTGCTGTGTATGCCCAATGCGGGGCTGCCTGATGAAGAGGGCCGCTATAACGAAACCCCAGAGATGATCACGGCCAAGCTCGAACGTTTTGTCGAGCAAGGCTGGGTGAATATGATTGGCGGCTGCTGCGGCACGACGCCGGCCCATCTCTCTCTTCTGTCCCAAATGTTGACAGGTAAAAAACCGCGTCTGATACAAGCAGCTCGACGTAGCGTGGTCTCCGGTCTAGAGCCCTTGGTCATCGAGGAAGATAAGCGCCCGGTTTTGGTTGGCGAGCGCACCAATGTCATTGGCTCACGTAAGTTCAAAGAACTAATTATCGGGGGCGCTTTTGAAGAAGGGGCTGAAATCGGCCGTCGGCAAGTGCGCGGCGGCGCCCAAGTGGTCGATGTGTGCTTGGCTGATCCTGACCGGGATGAGCTGGCGGACATGACAAAATTTTTGGAGATTCTCGTGCGCAAGGTGAAGGCGCCGCTGATGCTCGACTCCACCGATGCCCGAGTCCTCGAAGAAGCGCTCAAGCGGTCGCAAGGGAAAGCCATCATCAACTCGATCAATCTCGAAGATGGCGAAGAGCGATTCGAGAAAATTGTGCCGTTGATCAAACGCTACGGGGCGGCAGTTGTCGTCGGCTGTATCGACGACGACCCAGTCCAAGGCATGGCCGTCACCGCCAAGCGAAAACTGGAAGTCGCGCAACGCAGTTACGAACTCCTGACCAAGAAATATGGACTTGCCCCCGAAGATTTGATTTTTGACCCACTGGTGTTTCCGCTTGGGACCGGTGACCAGAATTACATCGGCGCGGGACAAGAAACCGTCGAAGGCGTACGCCTCATCAAGCAGACCTTCCCGGAGTGCAAAACCATTCTCGGGATTAGTAATGTCTCTTTCGGCTTACCGCCGGCTGGACGCGAAGTGCTTAACTCGGTGTTCTTGTACCATTGCGTCAAAGCCGGATTGGATATGGCCATTGTCAACAGCGAGAAACTCGAGCGCTACGCCACAATGCCGGAAGAAGAGCGGCGTTTATCAGAAGATCTGATCTACTGGAGCGGCGATGATCCGGTGGCGGCGTTTGCCGCGCATTTTCGCCAAAAGAATACAAAAGTCAAAACTGATGGGCGCAAAGATCTTCCGCTCGATGAGCGGCTGGCGCGCTGTATTATCGAGGGATCAAAAGACGGCCTCATTGATGATCTCAACGAAGCCCTGCAGGCGCGTAAACCTCTCGACATTATCAATGGTCCGCTTATGGCCGGCATGGATGAGGTGGGCCGCTTGTTTAACAATAACGAACTGATCGTTGCTGAAGTGCTGCAGAGCGCCGAGGCTATGAAAACCGCTGTGGGGCATCTCGAACCGTTTATGGAAAAGAGTTCTGATGCGCTCAAAGGCACGGTAGTGTTGGCTACCGTCAAAGGGGATGTGCACGATATTGGCAAGAACTTGGTCGAGATCATTCTGGGCAATAACGGCTATCGGGTGGTCAATCTTGGCATCAAAGTTCCACCGGAAACGCTGATCGACGCCTATCACACTCATAAACCGGACATCATTGGGCTCTCTGGTTTGTTGGTCAAATCAGCGCAGCAAATGGTCGTAACGGCGCAAGACTTGAAGAATGGCGGCATTCGCTGCCCCGTTCTGGTTGGCGGCGCTGCGCTCACCGCACGGTTCACGGCGAATAAAATTGCGCCGGAGTACGATGGTCTCGTCTGTTATGCCAACGACGCCATGCGCGGGCTCGACTTGGCCAATCAAATCGTCGATCCGCAAAAACAGGCCGTGCTTGTTGACAAAATCGCCGACGAACGTGCGCGCTTCGCCGCTCAAGAGCGCAAGCCGGTTGAAATTGTTGAGACACCTGCTGTTGTTACCCCGCGTGTATCAAGCATAACCCATGAGCAGCCAATTCCTTTACCGCCAGACCTGCGCGCTCATGTACTTGACCAATATGATTTGGAGGCAATCTTCGCTTACGTCAATCCTACCATGCTCTATGGCAAACACTTGGGCCTCAAGGGCAACCTCGAAACCCTGCTTGATCAGCACGACGAAAAAGCGGAACAACTCTATCGTCAAGTGCGCGCGGTGGAAGAGAAGATCCTCGCCAAGCAGTTACTGCGCGCACGCGCCGTATATCGATTTTTCCCGGCGCAATCGAGCGGCGATATGATTCTGATTTACAACTCAACGGGCGCAGAAGTCATTGAATCGTTCCACTTCCCGCGCCAAGCCCACAGTGAAGAGTTATGCTTGAGCGATTTCGTGGCGCCGCGGGACTCCGGAAAACTTGACTATGTCGCCCTGTTTGCTGTCACGTGCGGTCAAGGGGTGCGCGAATTATCGGAACAGTATAAACAAGGGGGTCAGTATCTCGAGTCCCATATTTTGCAGGCGCTGGCCATTGAAAGCGCAGAAGGGTTCGCCGAACTCTTGCACCAACGCCTGCGAGAAATGTGGGGCTTCCCCGATCCGCGCGACATGTCCATGCGCGAGCGGTTCAAAGCGCGTTACCGCGGCGTCCGGGTCAGCTTCGGCTATCCTGCCTGTCCACGTCTGGAAGATCAGGCGAAACTTTTTGATCTGCTCCACGTCACAGACGCGATCGGCGTGGAGTTGACCGAAGGCTTCATGATGGAGCCCGAAGCCTCAGTGTCGGCGCTTGTCTTTCATCATCCGCAAGCCAAATACTTTAGTATTTTGGAAGAGGAGTTGGATGCGTTCGAAAGAACGCGGGCAGCAAGTGCGTAAGTTGAGGCGGGTCCGGATCTGGCTGGGAGGCTCTCTGGAAACTGTCAAACAAACTACAGAAAGAGCGAAACCGTGCTTCGACAGGCTCAGCACGAACGGAAAATCTTTCACGAGTTCCGCACCCGCCCCGTTCGCCCTGAGCCCTTCGACAGGCTCAGGACAGGCTTATCGAAGGGTGGACAGAAGAGAAGCAGGCCCTTATCGAGTAATTTCCGAAGAGCCTCTGCATTCACCCTTTGGGAAAAGACGCCGTGCGTTAAGTGAGCTTCACCAGGCCGGCCCCCCCCTTCTTTCGTTCTTTGCGTTCGCCCGCGAGTTGCGCGAACCATCCGCCCCGAGTCAGTAATTCTGCTGGGGCGCCGGACTCGACAATCTGACCGCCATTAAGCACGATCACAAAGTCAACATCTTGGACCATCGAATAACGGTGGGCGATAACCAGCGTCGTGCGTCCCTGCTGCAAGCGCGTTATCGCCCGTTTTACCTCAAACTCAGTGATGTAATCTAAATTCGCCGTAGCCTCATCTAAAATAAGGATGCGGGGCGACGCCACTAAGGCGCGCGCTAGTTGCAAACGCTGTCGCTCCCCAACGGACAACCCGACGCCGTGCTCCCCGATCTCCGTCTCTAGTCCCTCGGGTAACTGGTCCAGCGCGGACCCTAGTCCCGCCGCTCGAGCGGCCTCCCGCACCTCAGCATCTGAGGCTTCAGGGCGCTGGTAACGGATATTGTCGGCGAGGGTCCCGCGAAAAACTGCTCCGTCGGCGGCAACCACACTGACAATCCGTCGCACTGAGGCTGGATCAATACGCTCCAGCACTTGGCCATCGAGGGTGATTGTTCCTGCTGTTGGTTCGTATAAACGCAACAACAGATCGACAATCGTCGTCTTGCCAGCGCCCGAGGGTCCAACCAGCGCCGTTACTTTTCCCGGCTCTAGCGTAAAATTGACGCCGCCTAACACCTCGCGTCCTGTTGCGTAGCTGAAATGCACGTTTTTAAACTCTACCCGACCAGGTCCGGGCGCGAGTGGAGCGCCCCAATCTTCGCCATCCGGAATTTCCAGCAAACGGAGGGCCCGTTTTAAAGAACTGAGGTGCTGCTGCAGCGTTTTGGCTTGGCTCGTCAACCAATCGATCGGGTCGTACAATTTGTCGAGGTAGGCGACGAACATAACGACATCACCGGGAGTGAGCTGGCGCTTGAACACGCGCAACCCGCCGTAACTGAGCACTAACGCCTTTCCCACTTGCGCGAGTAGCGTTTGCCAAAAGAGATAGCGATTCGTCAAGCGATTTCGTTGGAGATAGCTAGCGTATGCGGCGCCAGAGACCGAGTGCAACCGCTCCACTTCTCGCGTCTCAGCGCCGCTTAATTTTACGGTCTTGATCGCGGTGAGTGCGTCTTGAATACGCGCAGATACCTCTTCCCAGAGTCCATAATACTCGACCAAAGAGGCATCCAGTTTTTTAGCGGCTTGCCGCGCGATGAGCAAATAGGCTGGTATTGTCAACAAAGCAACGCCAGTTAACGGCGGGCTTTCTACAAGCATAATCGCGAGCGCGCCAACAATACGCATTGCTTCAGGCGCAATGTCTTTCGCAAACGCAAGGACAATGGGCGCCACTTGGTCAGATTGATCAATTTGCTTGGTCAGTGCGCCGCTTGCGCGCCGACCAAAAAACCACAGCGGTAAACGCAAGACGTGGCCAAATGTTGTCAGAATGAGGTTTTCTTCAATACGGTTAGCGACCGCCGTCCCGACATTATCAGCCGCGAGTAAGAAAAAGTGGGCGCAGAGGTTCATGACCAGCAATAGGCCCACCGCCCACAAGAGCGTCTTAAACATTTGCTCGACCGTGCGTGGAGCTACACGTCCGCGACGATGTCGATCTTGCGTAGTACCCCGGTGGGGCTTCGCAATACTGTGACTTTTGAGAGGCGATTTGCCAACTTCTGGGGCGCGTTCGGCGCGGTTTCGTTCCAGTCCTTGTTGGACCGGTACAATATGCGAGGATGTGGGCAAGGCGCGAGAGAATCGCTCGATCCTAGCATGTGGAGTAGGGTTGTTTGGCTCATGCGGCTGTTCGGTCGCACGTTGGACAAAGACCCCGGCCACATCATTAACAGCAATGCGATAAACCAGCGGTTCGGCCAGTTCCGCCGCTGTCCCCAGGAAAGCAAGGAGTGCGACAATGGCAAATTGTCCACGATAAGGCCGCGCAAAACGAAAAAACACGCGCCATGTCGTCATCCTTTTCTCGGTCTCCATCTAATTCCCTCAGAACATGTATGCAAACACCACCCGGGGAGAAAACCATAACCGGGGGAAGGAAGGGGATCAAGGACGATCTTCGCTCTTCATTCTCCTCATTCTGTGGTACAGTGCCCGCCAAAAACCACAGAAGGAGGTAGACTATGGCGATCAAACCTGGATGGGAAGGGCGATTCTACGAGGACTTCGAGATCGGAGATATTTACCGCTGTCGTCTTGGGCGGACGGTTACAGAGAACGATAATATCTGGTTTACTCTTTTGACCTGTAACACCAATCAGATTCATTACAATAACGAATTCGGCAAACAGACGGAATTCGGTAAATGCCTGATCAATAGCGGACTCACCTTGGCTATCGTAGCTGGACTGGGGGTGGCGGATGTCAGTGAAAATGGATTCAACCTCGGCTGGGATAATGTGACTTTGCCAAATCCGGTCTTTGCCGGAGACACGCTGTACTCCGAGTCCGCAGTCCTGGAGCGACGCGAATCGAAATCTAAACCTCAGTGGGGCATCGTGAAAGTCCGCACGCGCGGCTACAAACAAGATGGGACACTGGTGATCGAGTACTCACGGAATGTGATGGTGTGGAAACGCGCTCACGCCCCACAACGTAACCTGTTTCCCGAGGTGAAGACGAACTAAATGGCGCCAGCTAAAAGAGGGGGCGTTCGAGTGAACGCCCGGATTGTCCTTATCCGCGCAGTGGTCGGAAAAAGGCGCGAACGTCTTCGACCAACCGCTCCGGCTCTTCCATCGGCGCAAAATGTCCGCCCGAAGGCATGACCGTCCAGCGTTTCAGGTTGTAGTAGCGCTCGGCCCACTTGCGCGGCATGAGGATGACTTCTTTGAGAAACACCGCGACGCCGGTAGGCGCTTCAACAACTGGAGTGCGATTGTGCGATGGCTTCCAGGGGTTGTGTACGGCTTCGTAATAATACCGCGCCGACGTGCCGTAGCTCTGCGTCAACCAATAGATCGTCATCGTCGTAAGCAGGTCATCCTTCGTAAAGCGTTTTTCTACGTCGCCGCCGCAATCGCTCCAGGTGCGTCGTTTCTCCAAGATCCACGAACATAACCCTACTGGAGAGTCATTGAGCGCATGAGCGATCGTCTGCGGTTTGGTGGTTTGCAGCGCCGAGTAGCCGCTCTCAGCAGTAAAGAAGTTGATATTCCTTTCGTACCACCCTTGTTCGTCTGGCCCGTATTCCGACGCCTCAGGCAACCCGCCAATGAAGACATCAAGCGGAACCATCAAGTTCATGTGGCACCCGATCATACGGTCGGCATACTTATGGCCTAGCTGAGCGGTGATGATAGCGCCCCAGTCTCCGCCTTGCGCGGCGAACTTTTTGTACCCGAGGACATCTTGCATTAACTTGACCCAGAGATCCGCCGTACGCCAGAAATTAATACCCGGGGTTGTCAACGGTGTGGAAAATCCATAGCCAGGCAACGAAGGCACGATGACATCGAAGGCGTCTTTCGGGTCGCCGCCGAATGCTGCAGGATCAGACAACGGACGAATCACTTTGTGAAAGTCCCAAAATGTCCACGGCCAGCCGTGGCTCAGAATCAGCGGCGTAGGATTCGGGCCCTTGCCGGGCTCGTGGATGAAGTGAATCGGCGCGCCTTCAATAATCGTCTTGTAATGAGAGAACGCATTCATCGCCCTCTCCTGCGCCCGCCAGTCATAGCCGTGCAGCCAGTAGTCAACGAGTTCCTTGAGATATCCGAGATTCGTGCCGTACTGCCACTGGTCGTTGGCGAAATCAACGGGCCAACGCACTTTCGTTAATCGCTCGCGGAGATCAGTGAGGGCTCCCTCTGGAATCGCTATTGTGAACGGTTCTTTTTGCATACGCCTCCCCTTCTACAGTTTTAAGTACGAGACTTTGTCGCCGTGAAAAATAACCGCCGAAATGGATAAAGGGCGCCATAGGAATGCTCAGGGTAGACCTCGCGCAGCCGACCCCGATACTCGTCGAGGAATGCTTCATGCCGGTCCGGCGCCAGCCGTGTAAACACAGGGCGTAGCGCTGTCCCCTTCATCCATTCCAGCACGGCGTCTGGTCCTTGTAAGACATGGTAATAGATCGTCTCCCAGACCTCGACTTCAACAAAATCAAGCCGGTTCAGCATCTCCACGTACCAGCTTGCCGTTTCCACGAAGTAGCGCTCGCGCCACTGTCCAATGGCCGACGCCCACGGTTCCTGCCGCACCACTTCGGCTAAAAGCCGATGTGCGGGTTCGTCAAAGTTGTTGGGCATCTGTACGGCCAAGACGCCGCCCAGAGCCAGCAGGCTGCGTAAATGGGCGAGCACGCTTTCGTGCTCCGGAACCCACTGAATGGCGGCGTTCGAGATGATGCGGTCAAGAGGTCGTTCGGAACGCCACGAGGCCAAATCTCCTTCAATAAAGTGAAGATGAGGATGCGCCGGCAAGCGCTGCGCCGAAGCCAACATGTCAGGAGAGCTATCCACACCCCATACCGTCGCGTTAGGCCAGCGTGCGACGAGAGTTGCCGTCAGGTTCCCTGGACCACAGCCAAGGTCGGCGACAGTCCGGATGTCGCCATCAGGCAGGCGAGCAAGGAGATCGAAAAAAGGTTGCGAACGCTCTCGACTGAATCGTTGATATTGTTGTGGATCCCAGCATGATGTCATGGAGAGCATATACCATGCAAAAGAGAAGAACGTGAAGCTCCCTGCATCGCTCCACCTCTTGTGCAATCTTGCCTCTGGTGATTCAGTAACGCAGAATAACAATCCCATTGCTTCTGCATAAAGAAGGAAAAGCCCATGACTGACCACGATGCTCAACAGCTCGATACATTCCTCAGCGCCGTCCGTACCCTTGCTCCTTTGATCCGTGCGCATGCGGAAGAAGCCGAACGCAACCGTCATCTGTCGCAACCCGTGGTAGCGGCGTTGAAAGAGGCTGGATTGTTTCGCCTGTATATCCCCAAAGCACTCGGCGGGTTCGAGGTTCCTCCGCAAATTTTATATCGCATCGTTGAGGAAATTGCTCGCATCGACGGGTCCACCGGTTGGTGCGCGTTTATTGGCGCAGTTATAGGCGTATTTGGCGCTTTTCTTCCGGATGCCGTTGCAGAACAACTTTTTGGCTCGGACCCCAACGCTATTTTTGCTGGAGCGCTTTTTCCTCCAGGCACAGCTAAGGTATGCGATGGCGGCTATACAGTGAGCGGTCGCTGGTCCTATGCCAGTGGTTGCCACGACTGCGCTTGGTTAGTCGGAGGTTGTCTTGTGATCGAAAACGGCAAGCCGCGGCTGAGCGGCGAGGCTCCAGAAATGCGGATCGTCTACGTACCGCGTAACAAAGGCGTGATTGTCGAGGACAGTTGGCAAGTGAGTGGATTGACGGGAACTGGCAGTAACGACTTTACCCTCGAAGAGGTGTTCGTTCCAGAGGAATACACGCATCGAATGGGGCCGGGAATGCCCCGAGGCAAACATTTTCAGAGTCCGTTGTACACAACGTATCCGCTCATCAGCGCCTTTGCTTTTCCCATGGGAGCCGTGGCGTTGGGAATTGCCCAAGCAGCGATCGACGCCGTTATGGAACTTGCTCAGACGAAGAAACCGGCTGGACAACCGGACACGTTACGTGACCGAGCAGTCTTCCACTTTCAGCTGGCGGACGCGGTGGCGCTGGTCGAGTCGGCGCGAGCGTGGCTCTATTCCTCAGTTGAGCAGGCTTGGGCCGTGGCGCAGACAGGCAGACCGGCCACCCGAGAAGAGCGCGGACGTTTGGTGTTGGCCGCCGCCAATGCTACGCGCAGCGCA